>JBGSXT010000714.1:0-7804 GCA_041751295.1 Mariniblastus sp. | reverse complement strand
CTTTGTTCTTAAAAGCCGAACCCAGGAAAACTGGGGTCGCATTCTGTTGCTGAATGGCATGCATAGTGACATCGTGGATCAGTTCCTGCGACACTTCCTCTTCGCTGAGCAGCAGCACCATCATTTCATCGCTGTACATCGCCAGCGATTCGAGCATGTGCTGACGTGCGGTTTTGGCTTCTTCAAGATGCGATTCCGGAATTTCCTCTTCGCGAACCGTTTCACCTTTGGATCCGTCGAAATAGATCGCTTTCATTTTGATCAAGTCGATAATCGCCTCGAAATCCTCGCCGGCTCCAATTGAAATTTGCATCAGGATTGCATCGGCCGCAAGCTTTTCCTTCATTTGCTGCACAACTTTTTGCGGGTCGGCTCCCGTGCGATCCATTTTGTTGATGAATGCCAATCGGGGGACATGATACCGTTTCATCTGTCGATCGACCGTCAGAGATTGGGCCTGCACGCCACCGACGGCGCAAAGTACCAAAACCGCACCGTCCAAAACCCGCAGACTGCGTTCGACTTCGACTGTAAAATCAACGTGACCGGGAGTATCAATCAGGTTGATGACGTGATCTTTCCACGAAACGGTTGTCGCGGCGCTGGTGATCGTGATCCCCCGTTCTTTTTCCAGTTCCATGTGATCCATCGTGGCTCCATCGCCGCCACCATGGACTTCTTCAATTTTGTGAATGCGGCCCGTGTAGTACAAAATCCGTTCGCTGAGCGTGGTTTTGCCCGAATCGATGTGTGCCGAAATTCCAATATTTCTTAATTTCTTCAGATTCATTTTGTCACGAAATCCAGAACGTTGCTTTTGGCTTGCTAAATTTATTGTTCAGTAAAAAATGGTTTCTATCCGGCATTCGCCCACAAGATTTTTCAGCGGATAAAGGCACTCCGCTTCAGTGGACAACACGAGGCCGTTGAGCGACGGATATCAACGGCTGGAACAGCCTGGATCCATCGCTGATCGGCACCAACCGATAGTATGAATCAAAATTTATCGATTTGCAGAACATCGCAAATCAACGGAAGCTCGTCCGCGCTCCAGCAAACTGTCCCGTTTCAGGAATCGCGGCTGCCCAAGCGTCTGCTCCAGCGCAGCACATAATAATAGTCAAATTGCCATTTAGCGAAAGATCATTTCCGGGCACAATTGCCGGTTCGACGAATTGAACTGACAGAAATCTCGTTTTAGCCGCTAACAGGAATTGGATGAAGATTGGGTGAAACCGATAAAGACATGCCCCGTGGAAACGCGCGGCAATTGAGGGATTTGTAACAACTGTCCCAATCTCTGTTGGCGAAATGACCTGCTGCCGGGATTTATGACCGCATTAGATTCTGATAGCGGGGGTTATTCTAACACCGCCAATTGCGGGCAACCCGCCGCCGATAGTCGATCCTGATATTGCAAATGTCCGTGTCGGTCGACGTCAATGCGTTTGAAATTGGAAATTATCTAGAACGGTCAGCAACTGAAAGGTCGAGAGCCGATCGACCATCACGCCGGAAAAAAACGGCATTTTTGCTATTTCGATAGACACTCGAAAAAGTTCATTCGGAAGCAGCTGCTGAAAATCAAATGATGTTGGTCTGTTTCTGGCGGTCTTCGATAGCGGAAACAGTTATTCGATTGCCTTGAATATCGATCACCTTTACCTGTCTGCCCGGTTCGATAAACTCGCCATCGCTGACGACATCGAACGAACGCCTGTTAAAAATCGCCCGGCCAGCGGGGCGCAGCAAAGATTCCGATTGACCCCAATCGCCGACAGAAATGTCCGGGTGCTGAACTTGACCCGGTTTATCGGACGCACGTTTGCTGTTGAATTCGTCTTCGTCAGGCGGCGCCAGCATCAACTGACTGAAAATCGGTATGTATCCAAGGTACTGCACGATAAATGCCGCTCCAATCACAAAGATCGCGCCTGAGCAGAGCAGCATTAATATCGAAGTCAAAAACTGGTTCCACTGCCGCTCGTTGGTCGGCACGACAAAATCCTGACTGGCCATGAACACGCTGGATACGGTTAGCAACAGACCTAGGATGCCGGAGATTCCCCACCCCGGAATCACAAACAACTCCATCAGCAAAAAGATGATCCCAGCAGCAAACAGAACGATTTCCAGCCAGGTCGAAGTTCCGCCTAGAAAGCGACTCCAGAAAAACAGCATCGCACATAGCCCCGCGATCAGCCCGCCCACTCCAATACCTGGAGCACTGATCTCGCTGAAAAAAGCGATCAATCCGATCACGATCAGCAATCCGGCTCCCAGCGGATGATTCAAATAATAAACAATCGTATCTGTGGCCGTTGGTCGCAATACGCGTGTTGTCGACAAGTCGAATCCAAATCTCTTTGCTACCGATTCCCGGTCGGTCACGAAACCGGTGGCGAGTTTCAATTCTTTCGCGCGGACTCCGTTGAGTGTCAGGAAGCCTTTTTTTGTTTCAGGGACCAGCTGCCAGTTTTCCCTCGGCGATTCCTCGTCAGCAGCTAAACCCATGAATTCGATTGATCCGTTTTTGTCCCGTTGATAAACGCGAAAATCTTTGTCAATCATGGCTTCTGCCAAATCGGGCGAACGGCCTTTGGAGGCAGCCAGATCTCTGGCCTGACGAACCAGTACCGACTGGATTTTTTCCGGAGCAAATCTAAAAGCGAACAATTGCGGATCGTATTGGATGATTCCAATATCACCGAATCGGGCCAATTCGCCGATGACCAATTCGTCACAACCAAAGGCCATCAAGGCAGCCCCGCTTAATGCTTCACGAGGAACAAAAGCGACGGTGTAGGCCCAATCCACGTCCCGCAACATTTCCGCCAGACTCAGACTTTCCGATTTCAGCCCACCCGGACTATCGATTTCGACGACGATCAAATCCGCACCCGCTGATTTGGCCTGTTCCATTCTGGAACGAAAGTACTTTGACAATTGCCAATCGATTTCACCTTTGAATTCGATCAGGAACGGACGTACCGGATTGGCGGGTCGTTGATTCTTCAAATTCGGAACCTGATCCTGCGACTGGGGGGGTTGAATATTGGTGATTCCCAACAGCAGAAAAACAAAGCAGCTCATGCGGCTGCCCATCGGGCGTCCGGTTGTTTGCCATCTGGTGATGATCGCCAACCAGAAGTCGATGGGAGGGAAAATTAAAGTAATCGAGATCGGGCGAATTCGGTTCATGAGTGGTTTGTTGAATCCAATGTTTCGAATCCCAGTGGCTGACTTGCTGGCGCCGCCTTGCTGGCAAATGTAAGTGCAATGGACGCCAAACTCGCGTATCGGCGTTTCGGAAATTTCATTCTAATCCTTTAAGGATTTGGCACAAAATCTGCCAAAGAATTGGAAGACATGAGTTAATACCGATGGCAGGGGTTAATTCGGCCAATTCAAGGAAGAATTGGACAATTATCAGCGGGGAATTTCCAAAGCACCCTGTAATTTTTACAAGCTGAACTGGTCTTGAACCCGTTCCAAACACAAACGATACGACAACATCCCGTTCCAAGGAAGGATTCGGATGCAAAGTTTATTGAGGCTCGCGGCCTGTTTCCTGTTGGCGGTGACCGCCATAACTGCGACGGGAAGTTGCGCATTTTGCCAATCTTTGGCCGCCGATGCATCGCAGCAGTCGAAGGCTCAACTCTATTTTTTCACAAATCCTGGATGTGGACCGTGCCAACATGTAGAGCCGGAGCTGGAACAGCTGTTCCGCGAAGGCTACTCGGTCATGAAGATCGATACGACTGTCCATCCGGATTGGACGCAGCGGTTTCAGGTTTCAAAAACTCCGACAGTCGTGCTGGTTTCAGGGAACCAGATTGTCGGGCGCAAAACCGGGTTTGTCGATGCTGCCACGCTGCGAGAATGGTTTCATCGCGTTGGTGAACACGGTGCTAACAACTCGAATCAGTCGGTCGCCGACGCTGCCATCCTTGCTACGGTTCGTCAACAGCCAACCGATCCCGGTGATTCGGCGAATCTGCCGACGACGGTTTCGCAAGGAACCCGCGCACCCGCGAATAAATATGAAGAATTGGCGTTGCAGGCAACGGTCAGGCTCAAGGTGGAGGATCCCAAAGGATCATCCTACGCGACAGGAACCGTCATTCATTATCATAACGGCAACGCTCTGGTGTTGACATGCGGGCATGTTTTCCGGGATTCGAATGGCACGGGAACCATCTCAGCAGAATACAGTTTCCTGTCAGGATCACCGCAACGCGCGGCGGGTGAACTGCTGTCCTTCGATGCCAAGGCGCGGGATATCGGACTGGTGGCCATTGCTGTTGCTCAGCCGATCCAGCCGGTTCCAATTGCTACAACGACCTACCCGGTTCAAAAAGGAGATCAGATTTTCAGTATCGGATGTGATCACGGCGACTTGCCGACCATTCGCAGGTCGCGGGTAAAGAACCAAGCCAAATATGATGGCATCGGAAAGTATGACATTTACGGTCGGCCCGTCGACGGTCGCAGTGGCGGGGGCATGTTTACGGCCGGAGGCCAGTTGATTGGTGTTTGCAATGCCGCTGTCGTGGATGCTGACGAAGGAGTATATGTCGCGCTCGATACGATTCATTGGCAAATCGCAGCCGCCAACTTGACCCATCTGTTCGATGAAAACACGGAGATTGCCGCAGCCGACGTTCCGGAATCGCCGACTCAATCGGTAGCCGTAAACACTTCGATTCCCATGCGAAGCGAATCCAGAATCGCCGCCATTCCCGTTCGCGAACCAACTCTTGAACCGGGTTCAGGTCGCACAGTTTCGGATTTGGAAACCGCTTCCGAAATGAGGAATGTGATTAACGCAGATTCCAGTAGTGATGCTGGCCATACTGAATTGATTGTTGTCCTGCGTTCCGGGGATGCATCCGGTCAAGTGCAGAGTTGGACCATCAACAGTCCGAGCCGCGAGCTGGTTCAACAGCTAATGGGTTTGGGGCAACCGGTCGACGCTGATGCAGACCCTGATGAACGGATGGCCCGATTGCGACGCGAAATGCCAAACTTACAAACCGCTGGCGGTAAAGATTACAATTCAACCCCGATGCGCGCCCAATCGCCACGGTAAAAATTGGTTGCCCGATCGGAAAATTGACTGCAATTGCTCTGGCCACAAGTGCCAGCTTTGTAAGAATAAACAGTTTCAATCAGGTCACCGGAAAATCGCATGCTCAAAGCGCTGGAGCTGACCGGCTTTAAGAGCTTTGCTGACAGGACCCGTTTCGAATTCCCGGCCGGGATTACGGTGGTTGTCGGCCCCAATGGATCGGGCAAATCCAACATCGTTGATGCCATCAAGTGGGTGCTTGGTGAGCAGAGCGCCAAAAGTCTGCGCGGCAAGGAAATGGCAGACGTCATTTTCAAGGGGGCTGGAGGTCCCAATGGCAGGAAGCCGGCCAACAGCGCAACTGCAACATTGATTCTGGATAATTCGGATCGCCGTTTTTCCTTCGACTCCGACGAAGTACAGGTTTCGCGGCGCGTCTACCGCAGCGGCGAATCGGAATATCTGATTAACAATGAAGCCAGCCGGCTGCGTGATATTCGGGACATGTTCCGGGGTACCGGGATTGGAACCGATTCGTATAGCCTGATTGAGCAGGGCAAAGTCGATCGATTGTTACAGGCCTCGGCGAAAGAGCGCCGGGCGATTTTTGAAGAAGCGGCGGGAATCAGCCGTTTCAAAGCCAAAAAAATCGAGGCCCAGCGGCGTCTGGAGCGGGTGGAAGGAAATCTGGTCCGGTTGGCCGATATCGTTGAAGAAGTCGGCAGCCGCTATCGGAGCGTCAAGAATCAGGCCTCCAAAGCAGCTAAATACCGGGAGTATTCGCAGCGATTGCAGGAATTGCGAACCAGTGTCGGGCTGAAAGACTGGCGATCGCTGTCGGAAAAAATAGCACAGCTGGAGTCTGAAAACGCTGAACTCATCAAACAATCGGAAGAATTCAAAATCCTGATTGCCGAATCGGAAAAGCAAGCGGATTCGATCGAGCATCAGCTGGAAGAGTTTTCAGCAGAAGTGGCCGGGCAGCAGCAGCGGGCTGCGGCGTGCCGCGAGACGATGACGCAACAATCCGCTCGCATTGAATTGAATCGAACGCGGGCGGCTGATCTCGAAACGCGTCGCCGGGAGCTGGAATTCCAGACCAGTCGATTGACGGCCAGGCTGGAGGAAGTTGAAACCAGAAAATCGGGAATTCAATCGGAGCAGAATCAATCCGAAGCCACAGTCCAACAGTCGCGGGACCAACTGGAAAAACTGGAATTCGAATTGGCCGACATCGACGCCAATTTGAAGGAACTTCTGATCGAACACGATAAATCACGCACCGATTCCAACCCTCTGATCGCCCTGATTTCTGAACTTGGGCGGATGGTCAGCGCGGCGGATTCCCAAATCGAATCGTTGCGAGCCAACGAAATACATTCGGCCAAATTGATTTCCGATCTGGAATCCAGCCTGGCCGATCGAACAGCGGCTCTCACTACTTTCCAGCAGCAGAAACGCACGTTGGAACTGGATGCCGAATCAAGGAATTCGGATTTGGCTCGCGCGCGGAACGAATTTGATCAGGCCCGCCAAATCCGCGCTGATTTGGCGACCAAGCAGGTGGAACTGAACAATGCATTGACAGGCAAAACACAACGGCGAAAAGTTTTGGTGGAACTGGAAAAGCGTCTGGAAGGGGTCGACGCGGGTGCCAGGCAATTGCTCGAACAGGCTAAGAAATCGGCGAGTGGACCGTACCGGGAAATCATTGGAGTGGTTGCCGACATGATCACGGTCAACGTACAACATGCGGGAATTGTCGACGTCGCACTGGGAAACGCGGCCCAGTATATCGTTGTCAACGGCCAGCAATTGCTGGGCCTGCTGGCCGAGGAAAAGTTGCGTGTCAAGGGGCGAGTCGGGTTTATTCAATTGGAGGATCCGCCGACGCTGGGAGCCGATCCAGACATCAGCATCAATGGCGAACCGGGCGTGATCGGACGGGCGGACCGATTGGTACAAGTCAATTCTGAATATGCCCGTTTTGTCCGTCGGTTGCTGGGAGGCACCTGGATTGTCCGAACGCTGGCGGACGCGATTTCCTTGCACCATCGGAAATTGGGACGCATCCGACTGGTCACGCTGGATGGTGAAATCGTCGAATCGGATGGGGCCGTGATTGTCGGCCCCAAAGCGGTAGTCACTGGCCTCGTGTCACGGAAAAGTGAATTGCGAATGTTGGCGCTGGAAATCGATGAACTTGGGCAATCGATTGACCGCAACAGTCAGCAACTTGGCGAATCCAAAATTGTTGAACAGAAAAGTGATCGGCGCGTTCAGGAATTGATCAATGAAAATTCCAATCTTGCACGTCAGTTAGGCGATATTTCGGTTCGATCAGAAGGATTAGAAAAACAAATTGAGGAAACCTCCGCGAATTTGAAACTTGGGCGCACAGAACATTTGGCCATCGGGAAATCGATGGCCGAAATCGCCTTCAAATTGAGCGGCAATCGTGAAAATCTGTTGCACAGCGAATCCAGATTGGAATCATTGAGTCAATCGACGGTCGCCAATGGCGCAATCGTGACGCAATTAAGGCAACGTCGTCAGGAA
This sequence comes from Mariniblastus sp., assembly GCA_041751295.1. Lineage (GTDB taxonomy): Bacteria > Planctomycetota > Planctomycetia > Pirellulales > Pirellulaceae > Mariniblastus. Next base: position 171 of record JBGSXT010000714.1, on the reverse strand, counting down.
GTGGAACAGAACCTGACTCACTCGAAAGTTGCCTTGGCAAAATCGGAACAACAATTTAAAACACTTGATCAACAGCAACAACAGATTGGCATCGAGTCGCAGCAGTTGTCTCAGGAGCTGGCCCGTAACCATGAACAGCTCACAAGTGATCGGGAGGCTTACGAACGGGCT
>JBGSXT010000713.1:0-4160 GCA_041751295.1 Mariniblastus sp. | reverse complement strand
CTTCACCGATTTCTTGATCTTTCGCCGTTTTCCAGTCGGACTGTCCTGATTCGCGCGGGCGTCCATTGCGGAGATCAAAGTAACAGGCGAGGCGATGGCCAGCGCGGTACAAGTGGTTTTTACAAATGTTCGGCGATTGATGTTCATTTTTCACTCGTGGGAACTCGTATTCAGCAGGGAATCCTGGTCTTCGTCTCAAAAGGGGTCTGATCCTCTATGACCCTTTCAGTATACTGAATTGCTGGTCGAAACAAAACGAGATGGAAACCGCATGAGTCCTGACAACGAAATTGCTGATCGTTCCATCGACATGACTGGAAAAACAGTAGGCGATTACGCGATCATTCGTCGACTTGGTCGGGGGGGTATGGCCGATGTATATCTGGCCCGGCAGCAGTCGCTCAAGCGGAACGTCGCCTTGAAGATCCTGAAGCCCGATTTGGCCCACGACGCATCCTACATCGCCCGGTTTCAACGGGAGGCCCAATCGGCGGCGTTGCTGGTGCAGGCCAACATCGTGCAAATTCATGAAGTCGGAGAAATTGATGGGCTGCATTTCATTGCCCAGGAATACGTTGTCGGGCGAAATCTGCGGGAATACGTCGCCCGGTTTGGAGCTGTCAAGCCGGTGATGGCGATTAACGTGTTAAGGCAGGTGGCGTTAGCGTTGAAAAAGGCCGAGGAATTCAACGTCATCCATCGGGACATCAAACCGGAAAACATCATGCTTTCGCCGGGAGGTGAAGTCAAAGTCGCCGATTTCGGCCTGGCCCGCATCAACGACGACAGCGACAAGAACCTGACTCAGATCGGCATCACCATGGGGACGCCGTTGTACATGAGTCCGGAACAGGTCGAAGGAACTGGCGTGGATGTGCGTAGCGATATCTATTCGCTGGGCGTGACGGCCTATCACATGCTGGCCGGCAAACCTCCGTACGATGGGGAAACCGCGTTGGCAATCGCCTTGCAACATGTTAAGAACGAACCGGAGCCACTGGCACTGATTCGCCCCGACTTACCGGCTGAAATGATTCATTTGATCGGCCGCATGATGGCCAGGTCCGTAACTGATCGTCCGCAAAACGCCAGTCAGCTGTTAAAGGACATCCGGAATTTGAAAATCGAGAAAGGTGAAGATTGGGACCGACTGGTTGAAACACTCGCGATCGAAAACGCAATCACGAAACCAGCCATCGCATTGCCCGAATCACGCCTGGCAGTTACCCGTCAGTTGCAATCGGTGATGAAAGGCAACATTCGTTCGTGGTGGACCGATCCAACGACCGTGGTGACATTTGTACTGCTGACGGCGATGGGTTCCTTGGCCGGTATGTGGCTGGCCAACACGTATCCCGTTCAGAATCCGCTGAATTCGGTGGCGCTGGGAGAGATGGGAATCCCCAAAAAATCGTCGGCGAAAGAACAGTATGAATATGCTGTCAACTGGCATCCGAATGACGAACGGTATTATCAGGCGGTGATTGACTATTTTCCCGTCGATGGATCTACCGAACTTCAAAATCAAACAAGACTGCATGTCGGCCGTGCGCGGGAGCGACTCGCCGAAATCCATTTGTTGAACGAGAATTGGGAAGCGGCTGAAGAAATCTATCACGAACTTGCCGCTGCCGAGGGTCAGGAACGTTTGAACGTTGTCGGACACGCCGGTCTGGTCGTCGTCTACGATCATCTCGGAGACTCGATTCTGGTGCGAACCGAATTGGCAGAAATCGACGAGAGCCAGATCGCGCTGTTAAATGAATTTCTACGGGTCCGGTTTTCAATGATTCGCGAGCGGCATATGCACAACCTGTCCAGCGGAATCACCCATTCCGAGAACCAATCCTGACGGGCATTAATTAAATCCTCAGCAGATGGCTGAGATTGGTTTCGGTTGCCGTTTCCTGCGGTTCCAAATACTGCTGGAACAAAACCATGCCAGTTTTTCCTTTCAAAGTGCAGCGGTTATCGTCGATCTCCAGCCAACTCCCTTCGCGCAGGGCAACGACCGGCGTCGAATTTTCTTGGTGATATTCAGCCAGACGCTGGGCTCGCGTTTCTCCTTGATGCGTCGTACTTGGATCAGCGTCCAGGTAATGCGGATTGATCTGAAACGGGATCAAATTCAGAGCGCTCAGTGACGGCGGTTCCACAATCGGCATGTCATTGGTGGTGCGAATGGTCGGGCAGGCCATATTGGTGCCGGCGCTGCTGCCCATATAGGCCACGCCCCGCGCGACTGCTTCGCGAATCGGATCGAGCAGGCTCAGATCGTAAAGCGACTTCAGCAATCGAAACGAATTGCCGCCGCCGATAAAAATGCCGTTGGCTTTGGCAACAGCCGGAATCGGGTCGTCCGCGCGATGAAGCGATACCACTCCAATGCCAATATCAGCGAACGCCCGGGCGACTGTGGCTTCATATTTTTCGTGGTCCGCCAGCGCATACGGCACAAAAAGCACTTGTTCGAGTTCGGCAAAATGATCGCCGATCGCATCAAGACAGTGTTCCAGATACCCGGTTCCAAATGCCCGCGAGCTGCTGACCAGCAACAATTTGCCCATCGAACCTGTCCTTTCGTGTCAATCCAATCGGTTTTCGACCCCAATTTTTTTAGCGCACTTTCGGTTCTGTTCAACTTCAATTCTGAATGGATCGAAAGCGGAAACAAAGCCTACAATCTTGGAGACCCACGCGCCCATCAACCGTGGGCCACCGCAGCAAGGCGGAGGAAGAGGCTGATGGCAAACCAAAGTCCAAACATACCGATCCACATCAACTGCAACGTACGCGTTGTTGAAGTAAAGAATTATCCGCAGCTACCCAGTGATTGGCGGCGCATTTCGGATTCCTATCGGGCCCCGACAAGCTTTTCTTCTTTTTGCTTGCGGCGTTCGTTGATAATGCTTTCCTGAACACTTGCCGGAACCCTGCGGTAGCCGCGCAATTCCATCGTGAACGTACCTTGCCCCTGGGTCATGCTGCGCAGGTCAGTTGCGTACCCGAAAGTCTCACTCAATGGGACTTCGCACAGGATTTGAACGGTTCCGCCAACTTTGATGTCGGTTGCTTCCATGATTCCGCGCCGCGAAGTCAAGTCACCGACGATAGAACCCTGAAATTGCTCAGGCGACTCGATTTCGACTTTCATGACCGGTTCCAGAATGACCGGCTTGGTTTTCGGCATGAATTCCCTAAATGTGCTCCTGGCACAAATCTGGAAAGCCATCTCGGAACTGTCGACATCGTGATATGAACCATCGCCCAAATGGACTTTCAATCCGACGACCGGATATTCCGCAAGCGTTCCTTTTTCGATTGCCTGTCGGAAACCTTTTTCGACGGCAGGAATATATTGCTTCGGAATCCGACCGCTAACCACGGAATCTTCAAACAGGAACACTTCATCCGAATCGTCACTCAATACCAGTGGCTCGAGGTAGCCTTTGATGTGTGCATATTGGCCAGAACCGCCGGACTGTTTCTTATGTTTGTAATCGAAATCGGCTTTGATGCCCGGCGTTTCGCGATAGCTGACTTTTGGAGCACCGACTTCGACCTCGATATGGTACTCACGTCGAATTCGCTCGACATACACATCCAGATGCAATTCGCCCATCCCGGCCATAATGACTTCACCGGTTTCCTGATCTGTCGCAACTTGAAACGTCGGGTCTTCCTTGCGAAACCGCTGCAAAGCCTTGCCGAGTTTGTCAGCCCCGCTGCGCTCTTTAGGCGTCACGGCAACCTTGATCACCGGTTCGGGAATAAACATGTTTTCAAGCGTACACATCTTCGGTACCTGGGCGTAAGTTTCTCCGCTGGCGCAATCGATTCCCATGATCGCCACGATATCACCCGCCGAAGCCTCGTCCAGCTCTTCGCGTTTATTGGCGTGCATCCGCAGAATCCGACTGAACCGGTCTTTGCGGCCTGTCCGCTGGTTGAAGTACATTTCGCCCTTCTTGATCTCGCCCTGATAAATCCTCAGGAACGTCAATTGACCGTAGGGGTCTTCGATGATTTTAAACGCCATGCCAACAAACGGTTTGGCCGGATCAGGTTCAAGCGGATAATCCTCGGACGGATTTTCGTATTGCAGGGCCTTGATTTTTCGATCCAACGGAGAAGGCAAGTATCGACAGATGGCGTCCAAC
>JBGSXT010000712.1:0-2342 GCA_041751295.1 Mariniblastus sp. | reverse complement strand
CGTATCGTTGTGCCGTTTGATTGAGTTTTGCAATCGCTGGAAATCACTGCCGCCGTTTTCATCGAAGGCGACGATTTCACCATCGAGTATCGCCTCGTTCAACCGAAGTGCTTCGACGGCTGCGCAAATCGCGGGAAATTTGTTCGTCCAGTCATTGCCGTTTCGCGTGATCAGTCGGATGTTCCCCGATTCGATGAAGGCCAGCATCCGGTACCCGTCAAATTTTATTTCGTGCAGCCATGAGTCGCCAGCTGGAACATTCTTCGCCAGCGATGCCAGTTGTGGCTTCAGCACTTTCGGTTGAGGACGCTGGCGGGCTTTTGTAATTCTGGCAACCGCGTCTGGCCGGGCGGAGGCAATCAACTTGCTTTCATTACGTTTCCGATTCGACGCGGTCTTCTTTTTTTGCGACTTGCGGGTTGCCTGCGACGATCTCGTTTTCTGACTGGACGATTGCGACTTGCCGTTGCTCGGTCTGGTGCCGGTCGTCGATACCTGATCGGCATCCACTTCGATCTGTTGCAAGCTGCGATCGGTAAGCACACTTTTATCCAGGCGCTTCAGGATTCCGTAGTTGTCCCCCTCCTTCGCCAGTTCATCCGCACGTTTAATCAGCAGCCAATTTTTGCCACTGTCACCGGCCGGCCCACCCATTCGAACAAGTGTCCAGGATCCCTTAAGTTTTTCGCCAGACAAGTGAAAGGTCAGCTTGCCGTCTTTGTATGTTTTGGCGGCGTCACCGTCGGCCGCCCAAGTTCCATGATCCCAGACCATGACTGATCCGCAACCGTATTGGTCTTTGGGAATAACGCCTTCGAACGTCGCATAATCCAGCGGATGGTCTTCTACATGCACGGCAAGTGATTTTACCGCTGGATCGATACTGGGGCCTTTCGGAACCGCCCAGCTTTTCAATACTCCATCGATTTCCAGGCGAAAATCGTAGTGCAGCCGTCGGGCTGCGTGTTTCTGAACGACGAATTGCCACCCCGGAATATGCGCACCGTCGACCCCCTTCGGCTCGGAAGTTTTTTCGAAATTGCGCTTACGTTTGTATTCTTTAAGTGTCATTCCTTTCAACCATTGAACGCAGTTCCCATTTCTAACCGACCCGCTTCTTTTTGGTTTTCTTTTTGTGAGCGGTTGATTTCCTGGACGATTTCTTTTTTGGTGGTTTTTTCCTGGACCTCTGCTCGACGCTTGCTTTGAGAACTTCCATCATATTGATGGTTTGTGGTTCTTCCTCGTCCGGCGCATCTTCTTCCACTTCGAGCGGTTCAAACTCGCCCGCTTCAATTTTCTGTTCGATCATTTCCATCACCGCGTCATGATATTCGTCATGAAAATTTCCGGGTTCCCATTCGGATGTCATTCCATCGATCAACTGACCGGCCAGGTCTACTTCCTTTTTCGTCACTTTGTATTTTCGCAGATCCTGTCCAGGAATTTCATGCTCATCCAGATTGCGAATCTCCTGCTGAAAACGCAACAGACTTAAAATCAAAGCGTCCCCAGCGGCCATCATGGCCGCCAGATATTGCCGGGTACGAATGACGACTTGGGAAATGCCCACCTTCCCGGCTTTTGTCATTGCTTCCCGCAACAGAACGTATCCCTTTTCGCCCCCTTTTCCGGGAATCAGATAGTAGGGTCGATCAAAATAAATCGGATCGATTTGTTGCAGGTCCACGAACTGTTCGATCTCGATCGTCCGCGTCATTTCCACCGACGCTTTCTCCAATTCATCGTCGCTGAGCAGCACGAAGTTGTTGTCGTCGTATTCGTAGCCCTTGACGATCATGTCCCAGGGCACTTCCTCGCCGGTTGCTTCATTGACCCGCTCGTATCGAACGCGGGCCGAATTCCGACTATCGATCAATTTGAAACTGATGCTCGCGCGTCGTTCGGCAGAAAACAACACGACTGGAACATTCACCAAGCCGAATGAAACATGGCCTTTCCAAATGGGTCGCGACATTGAAACAGTCCTGAAAATAGCAAATGGAGAAACCAGCGTTGACGTTCACTCAGGCATTGGCAGCAAACGCCATGCCGCGTATCGTTTCTGATCCCAATTAAGCGCCGCATCGTGGAGCACGACTTGATCGGATAAATTGGGCACACCTCGTCAAATGAATAAAAATGGAAATGATACCGGAAGAAGGGAAGAAACGTGAATGATCCATTCGATGCCTGTATCACCTTTGCTGAGGCCCATTCAATTCAATGAAAACCACCCGAACGACGAAGACATTGGAACAGGGAAAACGCCGGGCAGCGAAGGCGAGGCTGTTCTATGTCAATAATTTTGATCAAGGAATTACGCGCCGACGATGTGGCAG
>JBGSXT010000711.1:0-8088 GCA_041751295.1 Mariniblastus sp. | reverse complement strand
GGACGTGACCAAAGAAGCTGCCGACATGGTACTGACTGACGACAATTTTGCTTCGATCGTCCTCGCGGTGGAGGAGGGTCGCGGAATATATGACAATATCCAGAAATTTGTCCATTACCTGCTTTCTTGTAATGCGGGGGAGGTAATGCTGATGTTTGCTGCTGCCATTCTGGGCATGCCTGTGCCATTGCTTGCCATTCAAATTCTGTGGATCAATCTTGTGACCGATGGACTCCCGGCTCTGGCGCTCGCGATGGAACCACCCGAGCGCGATATCATGCAGCGCCAACCGCGACCTGCCCGTGAGTCTGTAATCACTGCCCGTCGCGGCTGGCGGATACTCTATCACGGGTCGCTGATTTGCCTGTGCGCGCTATTTGGATTCTGGTGGGTCTATGCAGACGATTTGGGGAACCTTGCAGTTGCCCGCAGTGCGGCCTTTGCCATCATGGCTTTTTCGCAACTGGCATTCGCTCTTGTCTGTCGCAGCCATCGATACACCTTGCCCCAGCTTGGACTGTTTTCCAACAACTGGTTATTCGTCGCGTTCGTTGCATCAGGGTTGCTGCAGATAAGCGTATTGACTCTTCCCATGGTCCATCAGGTATTTGATGTTGCGCCCATGTCATTCCAGATTTGGCTTATGGTAATCGGGTTGTCACTCGTTCCGGCAACGCTGATCGAGCTGGCAAAAATAGCTGTCAGTGCGATGCGGCGAAAAGGATACGGAGCCATGAAATGAGTCTGATCCAGTATGCCCAAACTTTCGGGGCTGTTAATTTGTCACCGGATGTACAGGAAACTCGGAAAATGTAGATGAAGACATTATTTGACAAACCGGCCGTTGCGTTCGAATTGCGTGATACTCACAGCAATATTCACAGGCTGGCTGATAGCGCCGGCCACTGGTTGCTGCTGGTTTTTCATCGGCATCTTGGCTGACCACCCTGCCGCGAGCATCTGTCACAGTTGTGGCAAAACCGGGAACGACTGAACGAATTGAATGTAGAAACGAAGGTAGTTACTTTCGATGCTGATTTCATGGCTCTGGCCTACGTCAAGAGCAACGCGATGACATGGCCTCTATTGCTGGATCCGGCACGGAAGCTGTATGGGGAATACGGTATGACGCGAGGCAGCTGGTGGCAGATCTATGGACTGCCATCGATCTGGAATTATCTCAGGTTGATTCTGAAAGGACGCCTGCCTGGCAGGCCGGGCAAGGACTGGAGACAACTCGGAGGAAACGTCTTGATCGACCCCGCCGGTCTCGTTCGCCTTCATTTCATCAGCAGCGGACCCCACGACCGACCGGATATTGAATCCCTGTTGTCATTGGTACGGGACTCAGGTCAAACCGGCATCAAAATAGCAGGGGTCAGATGATGCTTGCTCCGCTGAGATTCCTGTCTCAACTCTTATCGGATTGCTGCTGCTTACTGATATGGGCGAACGACGAATGAACTGCCAGGTGGTTAAACGCTTGATGGAGACCAGAGCGTTTCCGCATGAGGTTACCGGACTGCAGGTCCTGGAGACCCATATTTCCTGGGTTATCCTGACCGGACCGTTTGCCTACAAAATCAAGAAGCCGGTGGTTTTTGATTTTGTCGACTATTCGACGTTGGAGCGACGGAAGACATTCTGCGAAATGGAAGTCGAATTGAACCGCCGATTCGCCCCGGATCTGTACCTCAGTGTCGTGCCCATTTTTGAAGTTGACAGCAAATTGGCTGTCGGTGATGAATCGTGGATGCAGGAACCAGTCGGATCGCAGCCGACAAATTTGCCGCTGCAAATCGATGCAAATCAACGGCCAATCGAGTTCGCTGTCAAAATGCGTCAGTTCCCACAGGATGCCATTGTCGCGACGCGAATCAAACGGGATGGGATCCCCGCATCGGACGTAGAACAATTGGGCCAGGATATCGCGGCGTTTCATCTATCGATCGAATCTGCACCATTGACGCTTGCCAGCGTCAACATCGACCGGATACTTGCCAACGCGATCGACAATTTCACATTGCTCAAAACAGCATTTGAAAAAAATGACCGCCGGCATCAGACCGTCGAGCAACTGGAAAACTGGAGTGTCGATCTGTTTCGGCAGCGGCGACCTGCCTTTGGCGCGCGTTTGACGGAAGGCAAGGTGCGACGCTGTCACGGCGATATGCATTTGAACAATGTTGTTCAATGGGGCGGGCGATTGATTCCGTTTGATGGCATCGAATTCAATGAAGATTTTCAGTGGATAGATGTATGCAGTGAAATCGCATTTCCTGTAATGGATTTCATCGCGCGGGGCCGATCCGATTCAGGCTGGCGGCTGTTGAACGCTTATCTGGAGGCGACTGGAGATTACACCGGACTGCCTGTCCTGCAGTTTTACCTGGTTTATCGGGCGCTGGTGCGAGCCAAGGTAACCTGGCTTAATCCAAAAAACAGGTCTGACGAAGTGCGACAGAAGTACTCCACCAACACAACGAAAGTGGATCAATGGGCGGGTCCCTGGGACAAATACTTGACGGCCGCAAACAGTCTTGCTTTCGAATTGCGACCTTCGCTGTCAATCACCCATGGTTTTTCCGGCAGCGGCAAATCAACAGTCGCCATGCTGGAGATCGTCCGGTCGGGTGGAGTGCGGATTCGCTCCGATGTCGAGCGGCAGCGGCTGGATCGAAAACTCAATACGTCCAATCGGTACACACCGGAGATGAACGAATATGTCTACGAGTCGTTGCTGGAATTGGCACGCACGGCGATTGATTCCGGGTTGCCCGTGGTTGTCGATGCTACGTTTTTGAATCGGAGTCGGCGTCAGGACTTCCAACGACTGGCCAACGAATTGCAGGTTGACTATCGGATTATTGACTGCGATGCACCCTTCGAGGAGCTGTGCCAGCGAATTCGAAATCGGGGGCCCGATCCATCAGAAGCGACGATCGACGTATTGAAAATGCAGATGGAATCCCATCAACCCTTGACCCTGGAAGAACAGGCTTTCGTGCGCGCAAAATATTAGATTTACCTGTCTCCCCCCATGCCCGACAGGAATTTCTGCAGGGAGTTCGAGCAAACGGATTCGACTCGAAAATGTCCTGTGCCATTCGAAAAAGTTCCCGTCTGGCGATCATGTTCCATCGACCGAAGCAGTCAATATTCGTAATTCGCTTTACGGATATGTTGGTGGCAATCAATGCACCGGTTGGACATTTCGTAGAATCGCAACGCGGTTGCTTCAATGTTGCCGGTTTCGGCTGCCTGCGCAAGTCTTTTGGTGGAAGTCTTGAACTCTTCCGTCAATCGCCGATAGATTTCATTGTCGATTTCCACCCATTGCCCCCCTTCTGTAACCATTTGCACCTCCCTGACAGCCGTCTTGATGTCGTCGAAATCGCCGACGGTAAGGCCTTCAAAAATATTCTGGGTGTACATCAGTTTGGTTCTCATGAAATCGCGGCGGGCGACCTTGTCCGGATCATTGAGCGGAAGTGTGAAGCGTTCCTTTTCTGCCCGTTTCTCCTGTTTCTGCGCCTGTTGTTCGTCCTGTGGCAGCAGTCGTACCTCGATAATCAGAACTGTGATCAGGGAAACAACCAGAGCAGTTTTGGAAAGTAGTATCATGTTTTTCTCCGTTCATTGTGAAAACCGGGAAACCGATGACCGGTTAAAGCCATCGTTGCCAATGGAAGTTGATTGGTTCTCCGACGATCTTTACCCAATTGATGCGTTGCGGGTTGACGGTTGGTGGATAATGCAGATGTTCGATCGCAGCGTTGAGTGCAATGCGGGCGGCCTGCCATTGTCGGTCCACCCGTGATCGTCCGCTCAGGTTATAACAAACCGGTTGGGTACAAAGAATCCGACCATCATGACGATAACCGACGCAAACGAATACCGCGGGTCCGTTCTGCGATCTGTCATGTTCGAGATGGCCAGTGATTGCCACTGAAAACTCGGCTGGAGTCGTCCGCGTCAATACACTTGTTGCCATATTGACTGTCACTTCCGCGCTGACCGCTGAATGCCGTTCGATCAGTTTCGGATCAATTTGCAGCCATTGCTCTTTTATTACTTCCTGATAGGTCACAACCGAACCGCACAGCCAATTCGAGATTCCCGGGACCTGCGCAAGAATCGCCGAGACCAAACCAGCGGTACAGCTTTCGGCAAACACGATACACTGTTGTTGATTTTCCAGCTGCCAAGCCAATTCATTGGCCAAATGGCGGGTCGAGTTGAAAAGCCGCTTGCAAATCATGGTCGTGGAAGATTCACAGAACAAGGTAGTCAACAAAAGCCCGGAAATACAAAACCCGAAATCGAACCCCGCTAATTCTGCGTCCGGATATGCCCCCAGCGATCACATTCCAGCGTCCGGTCGGCTGATCGCAATTGCTGTGGATCGGGATTTCTGGAAAGTGCTCGGACGTAGACCAAACGGTTTTCATCAGCACTCAGCAGAGTCGGCCGCCGGGTTTTCAGTTCCTGCAGGGAACCAATTCCGTTCCGATCCAAAAACACTGTCAGTCCGTCAATTAACGAGCCAATCACATCCGGGCCGTCCCGATAAACCGCTGACGTGACCATTGCGACATCGGCACCTGCCAACAGAACCTTGGCCATATCACTGGAGTCACCGATACCGCCGCTGGCGGCCAATGGCATATCGGGGCAATGGGCATGGACCCGCATGATGGATTCGATTGAACGCGCGACAGAACCAGGCTCGGTCAAACCCCAACGCGACACGATTTGAAAGTTCTCCAATGATATGTCAAACTCCGGTGCATGTCCGAACAGTACCAGACCTTGCGCCTTCGACAACAACCGTCGAGCAAGATGAACCAGGCTTGTATAGTGGCCACCCAGTTTCAAAAACAGCGGGATGTCAGTTGCCTTCCTGACCCTGCTCGCCGCATCTACAATTCCATTTTCGACGGCTCTGGGATCCGAATATTCGTTGATGGGTTCCTGAAGAATGTTCAGCTCAATCGCGGCCGCTCCTGCGGACTGCAGCTGAACCGCAAAGTCCAACCACTCACCACCGCCCCGTCCATTGAGACTTGCGATTACAGGAATCGTGGTTGACTTGCTCGCCCGACTAACCAGATCGAGGTATGATTCGGCGTCACAGTCGGATTCCAACTGCATGGCTGCCGCCCGTTTCATTAACCGCTTATCCTGTTGCCGGCTCGATGTTTGCGAAACTCCATGATTTCGATTCCAACGAATGACCTGCTCGTCAAACAGGGATGGCAACACAATCGCTCCGGCCCCGGAAGACACCAACGCAATCCGCGTCAGATCGTGAGCCGTCATCGGACAAGCACCGATGACGATCGGGGATTTCAGAGTCAAATCTCCAAATTGGGTGGTCAGGTCGGTCGTCATTTGCAGGTTCCGAATGAAAATTGAAACTGTTGATTCCGCCAATATTCGATCAGCAGGCTGGGGACAGGCATAGGCCCAATTCACATTCCGGCCCGTATGAACTCATTGGCATTGATCAAGATTGCTGATTGGCTTGCCCAATTTTGCTGGACCGAATAAATACCTGTTACTGGCGGTCGTCTGAGATGTTGCAGTCGACCTGCCATAGTCAAAATGTTTCCTGAAGTACAATATTCCGACCTCACAATGCCTGTCCGCCGGCTCGAATGAATTGGTCTGCCGGCATTTGGCGACTGAAAACCGCAATTGCCACCTTCAAGCCAATCGTCAGCACCATCAGCCCAAACGCCCAGATGCCAGCGCTGACCTTCCATTCGATCAGACTGGGCGCGTATTCCACCATCTCGTGCAATGTACTTGGAATGAATCCAGGAACGATTAAACCCATACCTTTCTCGATCCATGCGCCCACGAAAGCCAGCACGCAGGCAACCATCAGAATACGGGTATGGCTGAAAATCCAGGGAGTAAGAAACAGGACCGCAGCAATCAGGTTAAAGACAATCGCCGTCCAAATCCAGGGCACCAGGGCATGGTGCCCGTGCAAACCCAGGAACAGATAACGAGCCGATGCGGTATGCGCCCCGCCCGTGTACATTTCGGTAAAAAACTCGGAAATCACCATAAGCAGATTTATCAGGATCGTCACGCGAACGATGTTGATGAGCAGCCGACTGGGTCCATCGCCGATCTTCTGTCCAGGAATGTTCTTCAGGATGGCGAGGATAATCAGAATGAAGGCCGGGCCTGCGACAAACGCGCTGGCCAGAAAACGGGGGGCAAGCAGCGCCGTGTTCCAGAATGGACGGCCGCCGAGCCCACAATAAAGAAACGCCGTGACGGTGTGAATGGAAATCGCCCAAAAAATGGACAGCATGACAAACGGTACATACCAGCCGGAATTCGGCTGCCGACCCAGAAATCGCATATAAAGCAGGTAACCGCAAATGTGCAGATTCAACAGCAAATAGCCGTTTAGAACAATCACATCCCAGGTCAACATGGACATCGGCCAGTTGAATCGGCCCACTCCCGGAATCAGGTGCCAGAATCGTTCCGGTCGGCCAAGATCCACCATCACGAATAACAGACACATTACAATCGCGGCAATCGCCAGTATTTCACCGACGATAACCACATCGTGCATTTCCCTGTCATGATAAAGATACGCGGGTATCACCATCATCACGCCCCCTGCGGCAACTCCCACCATGAATGTGAAATTGGCGATGTACAGTCCCCAGCTGACATGATCCGACATGTTGGTGACGATCATGCCGTCCGCGACTTGAACGGCCCAGGCATTGGCTCCAACCAGCGCAACTGCCGTCAAAACAAACATCCACAGAAAAAACAGCAGACTGCCGTTGGTCGATTCATCTAACGCCCACCAAAGAAACCTTGGATAATTGCGCAGCGGGTGGGCCGCGTCGTTGTTGATCATTTCATGGTGGGAACTGGACGTCATGGGATGTCTGTCAGTCAAAAAAGTAGAAAAAACACGGTTTGGTCCCCAGTTCTTCCTTCAACACAAACACGCGTTTGTTTTGGATTATCCAGTTGATATCGGAATCCGGATCGTTCAGGTCGCCGAAGACCCGCGCCCCTGTTGGACAGGCTTCCAGGCAAGCCGGCGCACGTCCGGCGCGAGTGCGATGCAGACAGTAGTGGCATTTTTCCATTGTCCCCTGGGGCCGAATACGATTGGACAGGTAGCCTTGATCCGGATTGACGTCCTCCGCGGGGATGGCGGGCTGTTCCCAGTTGAATCGTCGGGCGTGGTAGGGGCAGGCCGCTTCGCAATAGCGACAGCCGATGCACCAGTTGTAATCGACGACTACGATGCCATCGTCTTCTTTCCATGTTGCTTCGACTGGACACACCGTGACGCACGGCGGATTGTCACACTGTTGGCATTGCACGGGCATATAGAACTTGTCGTCCTGCGGAACGGTGTGGTCGTACGTTGAATTGCCCTTTTCCATGTCCATCGAACCCTTGGTCATTTCAAAGACGCGAATGTATGACTGATCGACGCCCCGATGGTGGTTGTTTTCCCTGTTGCAGGCCTCCATGCATTTGCCGTTGCCATTGCACTTGCTCAAGTTGATCGCATAGCCAAATTTGACTCCCGGAATGGGCGGAGGATCCGAAATGGTTACGTCAACTCCATAATCCTGTTTGGTTTCGTCCCGCAGGCGAGCGAAGATTTTTTCCTTGTCCTCCCGGGAAAGTTCCTTGTAATGCTGCTGCAGAAATTCGCCGATGGAAACGTTTTCGGGAATGACCATTAACGGTGAAATCGCCTTGCCAAACGCTGCCAATCCGAGTGCCGCACCGGCAATTTTCAGCGCAGTCCGGCGAGTTGACGGCTGCCCAAGTATCGGCAGCGAATTCGTTTGGCGCACTTCGGCGTTGTCTGATTTATTTGTCATATTGTCAGGCGGCATTCAATGCCAAGGAAAAAAGCTCTCAGTTTCAATGACTCTCCTGTTCAAGAAAACGGTCCCTGGGCTTGAATGTTGGTTGCATCTTTGGGAACTGGGGCGAATGAGGATGGTGGCAGTCGACACAGTTGTTTTTCACTTGAGGACCCCGCGTCAAATCCCAATAGCCGTTCATTCCGCCATGGAC
>JBGSXT010000710.1:0-1580 GCA_041751295.1 Mariniblastus sp. | reverse complement strand
GGCTTCCACGCGATCCAGAATGGCCAGTTGCTCGCGAGTCAGCATCAGCGATGAGAGATTCTGTTCTGACACGATTGGGAAGTAGGTCAGGTTGACTTTTTCTTCGTGGTCGAATTGTTCGTCAAATAGATTCTCGAAGTTTGGCAGATCGGCATGATCATGTACGCCTGCGGAATCCTTGTTGCCGTCAGTTTTTCCTTGGTCGGACTCGGCATACGAATTCGTCGTTTCGGATGAAACATGCGCGTTCAGCAACTCGACTGTCTGGCTGTCGTCGTCATCGAGTTGGCCGAATTCTACCGTCAGCATGTTGTCGTCCGCCGATTGAGCGCCATTGTATTTCACATTGGCGTTCGAATACGGGTCGCCGGTCGAGTTGGTTTCGCTGAGCAGTGAACCGGGAATGCTTTGGACGTCGTTCCAGGCCAGTTTTACGATCTCGGCCGTGATGCGTGCGGAATGGGCTTTGGCCGCCAACACCAAAGAACAGTCGCAGATTTGGTTGATGACCCGCGGACAACCCTGGCTGGCCTGGTGGATCAGCTTCAGGGCTTCGCCGGTAAACAGCTCGTCGCCGTTGCCGCCCGCCCGATCGATGTGCGTCAGGATGTATTCGAAAGTTTCGGTTTGCCGCAAATGTGACAGGTAGCAGCGAGCAGCAATTCGCTGATTAAACGATTCCGACTTCGTTTCGATTAAATGGTCTTCCAGGGCAGACGATCCCGCCATGACCAAGGAAACCTGCGGTCGTCCGTTTCGGACAAAGTTGGTGATCAGCCGCAACTCATCGAGCAAATCGGGGGCCAGGCTGTGTGCTTCGTCGACCAGCAACAACATGCCGCCGCGGCTGGCGTTTTTCGTTTTCAAATAGTCGATCAGACTCAATCGCAACTCGCCTTCCGAAAAATTGCGATACGGCAATTGTAGTTCGAACAGGATGTTTTGCAATAAGTCGGTTCGCTGGACCATGCGGGTGCAGGTCAATGCGATCACCTTGTACTCGGAAATGAATTGCTCCGCCAACATCGCCAGCAACAGCGATTTGCCTGTTCCCGGAGGACCAGTCACGATCACCGGCCCGGACGACCGTTCGATACAGAGTCGGCACTGTGCCAATGCATTTTGAATGGATTCGGCGGCAAAGTAATTGGGCGCGTAGGGTGTTGACGTAAAGGGTCGCGATTTCAACTTAAACTTTTGTTCGAACATGTTTTACCTGTGGAGCAAAAAAATTTGTTTGAGATTCCCGTTGCGATCAGTTTCCGAAAAACATGCCTGTCAACTTGGCCAATCCGTAGAATGGATTCTCGAGAAAGGCCGTCCGCAGGTCGCTGTGTAGTAAACACAATACTACGACGAGCAGGCCGAACCCGAACAATGCGATCTGGCCGTAGCCGACAATTGAAGTGACAACCGTGTTGACTGTTACCGGAACTTCACCGGCGTCGGAGTTGGCTTTGAACTCGGCCACAATCGGAAGTCCCAGTCCGGTGCTGACCCTTTTTGGCGTTGTGAATCCGACTCCGTCCAATTCCGGCCGATAGAACAGCGTTGTGAACGCTCCGATCCCGGTAGCGGCC
>JBGSXT010000709.1:0-1769 GCA_041751295.1 Mariniblastus sp. | reverse complement strand
ATACAAAATCCGACCGTTTGCCGCTGACGAATTTCCGGATGTGTTCGCAATTCCGGAATGCCTGGTGACCGCAATAACGGCTGAAAGGACGTTTTGGGAAAAGGCGACGATCTTGCATCAGCAAGCACATCGTAACACCGTGATGCCAGTCGGGTATTCACGACACTATTACGACTTGTACCAATTGGCAGAAAATTCCGTTGCAAATCAAGCCTTGAAGGATCTCAACATGCTTGAGGATGTCGTTATTTTCAAACAACGATTCTATCGGTCCAAGTGGGCCAAATACGAATTGGCGAAACCTGGCACTTTTAGGTTGCTCCCAACGCCAATTGGCGGAAAGGAATTGCAGAATGACTACCGTTCCATGCGGCCGATGTTTTTCAAGACTCCCCCAGCATGGGCTGCTATCATCGCACGCCTGAAATCACTCGAAGATGAGATTAACAGGCTGGGGACCAACGAATGACGATCCTGATAACCCCTATCGCTAGTTGGGGCAAGGGCAAACTTTTCGTCCAAGTTATTTATCCAGGCAGCGTGCCAATTCTGGTCCCGACCTGGGTATACCCGACAGAAACCTTTTCCCAGCTCGAGTGAAATGATGATTTGACGAACGCGATATAGCGACACCGTATGAAAATGGTTTTTCTACCCTTTTCCCATGTTTGCTTGACCCGGACCGCGAACGGAGAGAATCACGATATCGGTGTCGCGTTCCGCAAACACGATTCGATAGGGTAACCCCTGCTTCGTGCGGACAATTGCATTGCGGACTTCCAACGTCAGATCATGACTTTCTGGAGCAACAGGAAACTGCTCGGGATTTTCAGCAATCCGAGCAAGCGTTTTTTCATACTCATCGAGCCAGTTGATAACGCCAATGGCGGAACGCCGGTCGATGTAATCAAGAATCGCTTCGAGTTCAGTTGCGGCGATGCTTTGATAAATGACGCGTCGGCTCATTCCGTCGCAGAGCTGGAATATTTCGATCGCATCCTGGAATGAAGCTCGTCGGCAGAGATTCCACCGCAGCCACTTTTCATCTCATCAATAGCGGACTGAATGCCCTTGACGCTTTGTTCGTACTGGGAACGGTCGGGATGCTGGAGCCGCCAAAGCTCAAGACACTGTTCCGGGGTGAGGTCAACGCCACCGTTTTGTAGTTTGCCAGTCACAAATTCGTTAAATTGAAATAGTTCTGATTCGTCAGTCGACATTCGGTTACCTCAAAAAAAACTTACTCGTTCTGATTGCGAGTATTCGAGTCCTTGAATTGTACCACAGTCGGTCAAATTCGCCGAAACGATTTCAACTTGAACCATCTACCCCCACGAAAACAGCGTTGAGGTCATTGGATTCAAAAGCATCGGTTTTTTTCAGTCCGCAGCCGCTGTTTTCGGGATTTCAATCAGTTTGCCTCAAATTGTCAGAATATGCGCGCGCTTATGCGACAGACGCCGTACTGAGGTGCAGGGAAAACAGGCACCATCTCACTTGATCGTCATGTCTGGAGTGATCCGCGCCTTCCGGTGCAGCAGTCAGCATGGCTCCAGTGATCCAACGCAGAGGAAAACATCATGTTGACACGCAATCGATCCAGAGTCGCGGTGCCCGAGAATCCAAGTTTCCGGGGGCGTCGCGCACGCATGGGCGTCGCGGAAATGGCGAATCAGTTGAGGTCGATAGTCTTCGTGGCGCTGGCCGTGATGGCGAACTTGATCTGGTCCGCAGGCGCTTTCGCGCAGCCCGTTCCCATTCTTGAATAC
>JBGSXT010000708.1:0-5135 GCA_041751295.1 Mariniblastus sp. | reverse complement strand
TGCAACCCTTGCCAATTACTCCGATGGCAGTTTTGTTGTTGTCTGGCAAAGTCGCCGCCAACAGGAAGGAACCAGCGGCATCTTTCTGCAGCGATTTTCCAGCACTGGAAAACCAATCGGGCAGGAAACGGAAGTCAACCTGTTCACCCAAAATATGCAAACTGGCCCGTCGGTTGCTGTCGGGTCCGACGGGTCGACCTGGGTGGCTTGGGAATCGTTTGGCCAGGACGGTTCGTTCAATGCAATTATGGCCCGCCGATTCGAACGGGATTCGTTTATTGGCGGCGACGAAATCCTGGTGAATCAACAGCAGCAGGGAAATCAATCGGATGTCGTCATCGCGACCGACAAAAACGGACAGGCGACGTTCTACTGGATCACACAAACGGCGGACAGGGAACGAAAACAGCTTGTTGGCAGACGCTTTGATTCCAGCGGAGCTGCCGAGGGGGACGAGTTTATCGTTTCTGAAACGGACCGACACCAGGGCCTTCCGAGTGTCGCTGTCAATAAAATGGGCCGCTGCGCCGTCGTCTGGGCTGAACAAAATGAATTCGGCCAGCCAGCCGGGATTCGCGGTCGCCTCATGGACCTGGATGTCGCCGGCAAATCGTTTGCAGTTGAAATTCCCAACAGCGAAAAGCATATCGAACCGTCCATCAGTATGGACGCTCAGGGCAACTTTGTAGTCGTCTGGCTCAGTTCCTCAGGCTCTGAATTCGAAGTTTACGCGCGAGGATTCGAGCCTGACGGACGTCCGGTTAGCCCACCCATTCGAATTTCGGAACCCGGATCAAAGTATGTCAGCGGTGCGGCGGTCACCACAGATGCTGCCGAGGGCTTCGTTGCAGTATGGAATCAGCAGACGGATGAATTCGGGCGCGATATCAATCTGATAGCCAGACCATTGGACTCCCACGCAACCCCGCAGGGGACCGCGATGGTGGTCAATCACCATACGGACGGTCGACATCGTATGGCAGCGGCCAGCGGCAAGTCCCGCATCGCGTTCGAGGATGGGCAGCTGCGGGCAGTCTGGTCCGGCAAAAATGAAAACGACGACAGTTCAGTCAACGTCACGGTTTTGGCACCGGCAAACTCTCCGTTCGGTTTTGAGAATCCGGCGATTGCATCCGGGACAACCCGTTCGGAATCTGATTCCGCCGCCAAGCCTCATGAACCGCCAACTTTTGACCGCCGCTTGATCGCCAGCGAACCTTTTGGGGGCTTTGAACCGTTGGGGCCGCCGGGAACGGACTTTGGTTTCACGGCCATCAACCAGACCGGCTGGAACCCGCCTGACCCGAGCATCGCGGTCGGACCCAATCAGATTGCAGCGATGACCAATGGGGCGATCGCATTTTTTACCAAAACGGGCACGTTGACGTTTTTCGATCAAATCGAGAATTCGTTCGGTTTCTGGGGAAGTCTGGGAGCGACGAATCTGGTCTTTGATCCAGAGATCATCTTTGATCCGCATTCGAACCGTTTCATCGCGATGGCCAACGAAAGGGCTCCCGGTGGAGGCAGCTTTTTCCTGCTGGCGGTTTCCGATGACGACAACCCCAACGGAAGCTGGTTCCGGTACCGCTTGAACGTGAACCCGTTGGCTGGCAGCAATATTGACTCTCCGAATCTTGCTGTCGATGACGAATTTGTCTATCTGACGGCAGATTTTTTCGATCCGAACAGATATCTGGTTTACATCCTGCGTAAATCGGAATTGCTCGTCGGCGCGGCACCGGTCACCAGTAACCTGCTGGTCACGGGCAGCCAATCGTTCGGTATCCCGTTGATTTACGACACAGATGTTCCGGCCTTTTATATGATTGAGGCGTTTGAGTTTGGCAATTTTAATACCGTCCGGTTTCACGCGATCACCAACCAGCTTGCGTCGCCGCAACGGGTTACGACCAACGTCGCCGTGCCACCGTACGGCCATCCACAGGATCCGCCGCAACAAGGAACTTCCGTTCGCCCGGAACTGTTTGAAGCCCGATTCTGGAGCTGTGTCTACAGCAACGGCTCGCTGTGGGCGGTCCATCATCACAGCCCGGGCTCCAGCGGACTGGTACGGGCCCGCTGGTACGAATTCGCGATGAACGGCTGGCCGACCAGCGGACAGAATCCGACATTGGTTCAATCCGGTGAACTGACCCCGACCAACAATTCGGGTCAGCCGTCGGCAACATTTTTCCCCAGTATCTGGGCGGACGAATCAGGAAACGCGGCGATCACGACTTCGCGATCCAGCAGCAGCGAATTTATTTCCATGTATCGGGCTGTGCGCGCCGGCAGTGATCCGCCAGGGACGTTTCAACCGATTCAACTCGTGCGGGAAAGCACTTCGCAATATACAACGGACGGTCGCTGGGGTGACTATTCCGGCACGACTTCCGACCCGGCGGCTCCCAATACTTTCTGGGGCATCAATGAATTCGCGCTCAGCAATGGTGCTTGGCAGACGCATATTGCCAGATACATTGTTGAGGAACTGTTGACGACCATCCTGCCCGGCGAGCCAGCCGTCCTGAACGGATCGATTTCATCGGGTTCCGCAGCCAGCGTTTTTGAAAGCGACGACGAGTATCTGGAATTTCTGGCTGCGCCAACTTCCGATACCGCTAACGAAGAGATCGCTTTTGTGTTCAGTGGAAACGCGGTGGACACGGACTTTTCGACGTTGCGGATGGTGGTCGAGTCCGCTGCCAATACCCCAAACGTCGTACAGACCATCGAGATGTTCGACTTCCAATCGAGTGAATTCGTCGTCGTTGATTCGCGAACTCCGACCCTGCAGGATTCCCTGTTTGAAATCGTGCTGACCGAAAACGTTGAGCGGTTTATCACGCCGGGAGCAGGAACTCTGCTGACACGGATTTCGATCAGGAGTACCGGGCCGGTGCTGCAGTTTCCATGGTCCTTCCGCCTCGATCAATTCGTCTGGCAGACTTCCGATTGATGTCCAGTGCTTCGTGACCCCTTGCAACCCGATTATTAGTCGTCGCAAGGCACCAAGGCACAGTAATCAGGCGATTCATACGGCTTCAATTCGAACTGGAACACGATGGCTTCAACACCAATACGGATACTGGCTGGCTGCCTTTTCCTGCTTACATTATTGGCGTTCGCAACCGGGGGATTTGCGATCGCCATTTTTGTAAATTCGAACTCCAGGGTCGTTTACGAAAGCCACGCAGTCTTTCACATCACGCCGCGGTGGATCGCGGGGAACGGAGTGTCAGCTTCGAAGGTTGAAAAGTTGGTAAATTTGTGTGACATGCCTCACGGGGAACGTTTGACGTCGCGTTCTCTCATTAAGAGTTGCCTGACTGTAAATCAACTGTTTCAATTGGACAGTTTTGTTGATCAGTCGGAAGAGCAAAGCATTGTTCAGACGTTGGAGAATCTTGAAGTCAGTCAGATCAGCGAAGACGCAAACGTCTACAAAGTGGTCCTGCATGCGGCAAATCCACAGGATTCCGCAGTGATCGCCAACAGTCTCATCAGTTCCTATTACGAAAAACTGAACCTGGAAGTGCCCGACATGCAGGGTCATTTCGCTTTCAGGTTGCTCGAAGTGGCCCGAATTGGCGACCAGATATATCCTGTTCTGCCAATAAATATTTCAATTGGCGTGGGAGCGGCGGTGTTGATCGCAGCGGCATTGTGGTTTTCCCTGAATCCATTCAAGTTCAAATATCCGCCCATTTCTTTGGGCGAGATGATTGGTGTATCGACGCTGATTCTGCTTTTTACGGCCGCAGGAATGGCACTCGCATGGCGGTTAGAAGGTACCTCCGATTACGAATCTGCCTCAACCGTCCTGATCCAGGATAACGCCATTGACTCGGCTCCTCCAAAAACGGAACAGGAAAAAAGATTGGTTGAACTCAGCCGAATTCCGAACGGTGTTCTATTTAGCCAATACCGCCATATTGAGCGCGCCTTGGAAAACGGCAACCTGTTCATTCTCGACATTTTCGCTGGTATGGGCAAGGAAGAAGTAGTATGCCATGTTCAGAAAAATCTGACGATTGTTTCCGATCCGGTTGATTCAAATTTATTTGAGATCACCTATCGCGCTGACAACCCGGAAAACTGCCAACAGGTACTGGAAACACTGATTGCTGCGTACTCCAATTTCCTGGATGAGCAATACGATACGATTCTGCGTGTCAGTCAGAACAAAAATGAAGCCGCCAGGATTGGAAACGCACCCGCGGAATTTGGATTGCCGATTCAATATCAAACCAAAGTCCTCAAACCGGCTACCGATGCAGTTTCCGTTTTTGGAAACCCGTCATCATGGATTGCCTGTCTGTTTACCGGCTTTACCGCCGGTCTGTTGATTTTGGCCGTATGGTTGGTCTGGCGGGCTACTCGTGACTTGGGCAACACGAATCAGTATTCAGCGACATGACCAGGAAATTGTCGTTGGTCCGGGCCCGCCATCATTTGGCTGTTCTTACAGAAACAGGGGAGACAGAAAAATGTGCTGATAATCTTTCTGCCTCCATGTTTCTGTCTGGACGTTCCACGCGATTTCACCCGCCATGGCCAAGGTGTCAGTCACCCCTATTCGCTCCAACGACGATACGAAAACGGCGTCAGACTCGGCAGTTTTGAGATAGCCACTTTCTGCCACACGCGCATGGGCAAAACTAACGCACGTTGGGCGTATTATTCATGTCGTGCAGCGCCGACAGATAAAGCAGCGGATTTCCGCGCGATGGGGCAGTGGAAAGCAGCTTCGATGCAGCTTTGATGACATCGCGGCGGCTGACCTGGCCGATCAGCCGATTGTCTTTGACCACCGGCAGCCGCCGCCGAGGGGTCAACAGAAACACCTGGGCCATTACCAGCAAGCCGGTATCCTCCGAAATCGTTTGCGGATCGTCATCCATGAAGGCACCCACCTGGTTGGTCGGCAAACCCTCGTAGGCCGCATCGATTAGAACCTGCATGCAATGTTTTTCCGAGAAAACGCCCAACAAATGATATTCCCGGTCGACTACCGGCGCACCGGAAATCCTGTTTTTGACCAGAATTTCGATCCCCTTGAAGACATCCATTTCCGGATACAGCGTGATCAGACGCTTGGCCATGATGTCGGCCGCAACAATTGATTTGGG
>JBGSXT010000707.1:0-3052 GCA_041751295.1 Mariniblastus sp. | reverse complement strand
GACATGCTTTTGGACAAGTCGTCACCGCGAATCACGATCTTTACAGACTGCGCATGTTGCGCCAGGAACATAGCGGCCTGGCCGGCCGAGTTGCCTCCGCCAACAACTACGGCAGTGGAGTTTTCGCAGATGCGGGCTTCGACAGTTGTCGCGGCGTAGTACACGCCTGCACCTTCCAGACGGCGGCAGTCGGGCAAATCAATTTGTCGATAAGTGACGCCGGTAGCGACCAGGACGCAGCGCGCTCGAGCGATTTGGCCGGTACACAACCTCAAGTTGTGTTCACCATTCATTCCCTGCTCGATCGCTTCGACTTTGATCGGCGCGCTGAATTGGGTTCCAAATTTGAGTGCCTGCAGATAGCCTCGATTGGCCAGTTCGCTTCCGCCGATTCCAGATGGAAAGCCGATAAAATTTTCAATTCTTGAGCTGCTGCCTGCCTGCCCTCCGGGTCCAACGCTGTCAAGGACCAGTGTGCTGATTCCTTCGGATGAAGCATAAACGGCGGCTGCCAAACCAGCCGGCCCCGCGCCGACAATGATCAGATCAAATAATTGACCGTCAACATCCCGGGAAATCCCGATGCACTCGGCAAGCTTTGAGAGCGACGGTTGACTGACTGTATGCCCGTTGCAGTGAATGACTGGCAGCGGTTGGTTCACTGCATCAAGTTCCGACAGCTGCTCAAGACCCTCGGCACTTGTGGCCTCAAAAAAAGTATGCGGAACGTGATTCCTGTAGAAAAATTCGCGCAGCCGGGTTGATTCATATGTGTGTGCATTGCCAATCAGTCGGACGCCCAAAAACCCGGACACTTCCAGCAACTTCCGCCGAAGTTGAAACGCGTCGAGCAACATTTCGCTAACTAGTGGACATTCATTGAGTAGCCGTCGAAGTCGCGTCGCACAGAGTCGGTAGGCCTCTACCGGCTCGTTGGCCATTGCCGAAATAACCGCGGATCGGCCAGTCAACATGTCGACGTCGCCTGTGAATTGGTGGCTCCCGTGCGTCGTAATGGGCCGTTCGATTCCTGCTAACTGTTCGACGATTCGAACTTCCCCTGACTTGATCACATAGAACGGAAAATCCCTGGTTCCCTGGATGATGAGCAATTCGTCGCGCTCAAAATTCACCAAATCGCCAATTTCGGCAACCGCCAACATTTGTTCCTGATTGAAAACGGGAAAAGCAATTGGGATATGAGCATTCATGACTATCTAGGTAACTTTGCCAAACAAATTATTCTTCAGTTGCCATTCCGTGGCGACAAATCCTGTTCCGCCTGAATATACCTGAATTCAGTGGCCTGTTCCTGTTTCGGCTGCATGAACAAAACGGCTACCAATAGTAGAGTGAAAAACAAATTCACGGATGCTGCCGATGAATTTTTCGAGGAATAATATCAATTCCAGCCTCTGGCTCTGCGGGTGTTTTCAGGTGGATTGGCAGCAATTTCAATCACATAAGCCGGGTTTTGCATGAAGAAGCACGCCATTACGCAGGGTTTCATGATTGCGTTTTCCCCGTTTGTCATTCATCATTGTGCTGAGCCTAAAACCGGATCCAGTCAACAGGAACTTTGATTCATGGCCCGTTGTTTCCAAAGCGCCTCAACCGTTTATTGTTTCCTGATCGTTGCCGCAACAGCGAATTTGGTCGTTCCGATCATGGAATCGACGGCGCAAACCGTCGAGGGCGAATCGATTGCCCCAGAATTCGCCAAAGGAATCCGGCCCATTCTGGTCGCCCGCTGTTTTGGATGTCATCAAACCGCACGTCCCAATAGCGGTTTTGTGATGACGGATTTCCAGCAAATGATCGCGGGAGGCGATTCCGGTCAGGCATCAATTGTTCCTGGAGATCCGGATAGCAGTTACTTGGTGGAATTGATTAGGCCCGTCGATGGCAAAGCTCAAATGCCGCCGGACGAATCGGCTCTTTCCCCATCTGAAATCGATGCCATTTGCGCTTGGATCGCTGCTGGAGCGATCGACGATTATCGGCAGACTGAAGTCAATTTTTCGGTGGATCGTCCGCCAGTTTACAACCGCCAACCCAATATCACGTCGATGGATTATTCGCCCGATGGGAACCTTCTGGCGGTCAGCGGATTTCACGAAGTCGTGCTCGTGGATACTGCTTCGTTGACAACGCATGTCTCGACTGGTCCGTCAGCGAATCCATCGGAATCGACATCGGTCGCGCAGTATGCCGGTCGGCTGATCGGCCTGTCACCCCGAATCGAGTCCATTCGGTTTTCTCCCGACGGACTTCGCCTTGCAGTGGCCGGTGGAAGTCCAGGCGAATTTGGTGAAGTCCAAATCTGGAATGTTGCCGAACAGAATCTGGAGCTTTCCCGGATCATCGGCGACGACACGATTGACGGTGTCAGCTGGTCACCTGATGGCCAGCTTGTTTCATTCGGCTGCAAGGATACGACGCTGCGCGTGATTGATGCTTCCACGGGTCAGCAGGTCCTGTTTCAAGGCGCGCACGACGACTGGATTCGCGATACAGTCTTTTCAGTCGACGGACAACAGCTCGTTTCCGTCGGGCGCGACATGAGTTGCAAATTAACGGACGTGCCAACGCAACGGTTTGTGGACAACATTACCTCGATCACGCCAGGCGTGCTCAAGGGTGGCATCGCCAGTGTCGACCGTCATCCGTCACGTGATGAGATTGTGATCGGGGGTGCGGATGGTGTTCCCAAAGTTTATCGAATGAATCGAATCACCAAACGGGTGATCGGCGATGATGCCAACCTGGTGCGCTTGTTGCCTGCCATGCCCGGCCGCATCAATTCGATCGCTGTTTCGCGCGATGGGCGACGAATCGCTGCCGCCAGCAGTCTGGATGGAAAGGGGTTTGTTCGCATCTGTTCCTATGAATTTGACCCCACCGTTTCCGAGGAATTGAAAGGGATTCTGGCCAAGTTGCCGGAAAGTTGGTCCGCCGAAGAAAGGCAGAAAGTTGATGCCTATAACACGGCCGACGTTCAGCAAATTGCTGCATTGGACCTTGAGACGACCGGTTTGTACGCCGTCGCATG
>JBGSXT010000706.1:0-5771 GCA_041751295.1 Mariniblastus sp. | reverse complement strand
TTTCAGCGTGCTTTCCGCGCGACGGCCGAGCGATTCCACGATCTCAATCGAATAGACGTCCTTCACGAGTGGACTCAATATGGCGGCCTGATACCCGCTGCCAGTCCCAATCTCCAACACTCTGTCCGTCGGTTGGGGATCCAGCGTTTGAGTCATATAGGCAACAATGAACGGCGAGCTAATGGTCTGCTGTTCGCCAATGGGCAATCCGGCATCGAGGTAGGCCTGATCACGCAATTTTTTGGGAACAAATTCGTGCCGCAATGTCTCGCGAGTCGATTTGATGACGCGGGGATCCGTCACTCCAGCCTGAATGATCGCCTCTTCAACCATCTGCAAACGCCGTTTCTTATAATCCGCAACCGATTGCGCCAGGCTGTCCGTCGACAGCGCCGTTAGACCGATCATGGCTAGAGTCAAGCAAATGCCTGATTTGAATTTGGGCAACATCGAAACCATACTGTTTGGTAAAGTCATTGAAAAACCAAATTGCCGTATCGTGGGTTCAAACCGCTCGCTTTATTATATCCCGGCATTTTCCACTTCGAGAATCCAAAATCAGTGCGCGCATGACAAACAGTTCAGAACAAAACCCGGCTGATAATTTCCCGATCAACGACAACGAACCACAACAGGGAATATGGCCGTTTGTGCTGCCATTTGTAGTGTATATGCTGATCGCATCGCGTGCGCCGAGTCTGGATCCGGCTTCCATTGACGATGCCGCCGTCAATCAATATTTCTATCTGGTGATTGCGCAAGTCGTGGTTGCGGCTGGTTTGGTGTTGTTTTTCATCAAGTCGTGGCTGCGTGAATTTCCATTCCGAGTCGACATTTGGGGCTTCGTTGCCGGAATCGCAGGAGTGGTTTTGTGGGTCGGCATGTGCGCATTGGGACTGGAACAGAAAGCCCTGAATCTGGTCGGGCTTGGCGATTGGATGCCAGAACGAGTTGGTTTTAATCCATTTGTACAGATCACCGACCCCTCACGCCGGCTGGTTTTTCTGATATTCAGATTCACATTGCTGGCCGCCATGGTTCCAATCATTGAAGAACTGTTCTTGCGAGGCTGGCTGGTGCGATATATCGAGAATCCAGCTTGGCACACCGTCAAACTGTCGGACGTCGGCAAATCGGGGATCATCGCCGTTGCCGTTTATGGCTTGGCAACCCATCCTGGCGAAGCGGTCGCAGCCGTTGTCTGGTTCACGATGGTTACAATCTTGATGATCAAGACTGGCAAATTCTGGAATTGCGTTGTGGCCCACGCGGTGACGAACCTGTTGCTCGGCATTTACGTCGTCTACGCCAGCCAGTGGCATTTGTGGTGATGCTAAGAATTGGCTCCTTCAGGCGTCCGACTGGTGAAAAAAGACCAGCCAGCAGCTCAAGTTTTGAAGCCGCGCTATTACGTGCACGCAGCGCCAGCAAGTGAGTTTTTGCGGGGAAATCCGACTCACTTGCTCGCACAGCGGGCTTGTATTTTTCTAAGGCGCCTTAAGCAGCAGACTGGATCATAGGTCGAAGATCCGCCCCGCCAGAGACGTCATACGTCATGATTCCATCGGCATAGGATGACTGCAGATTGCCGACAATCGCCAGCAGAAAGAAAACCAGCATGTTGGCCATCGGGATAATCGATACATCATGAAACATGCCGTTGATCAAAAAAGCGGTCAGCGTTGCGATCATGATCAAGGCGTAGCATCTGGCCCAGTTGGATGCGAGGTGATTGCGCCACAACCGCCAACCAGTTTGGTAAATCCTGATAAACAACAGCAACTGCAATCCGCAACCGATCAGGCCGGTTTCGGTCAACAACGACAGAAACACGTTGTGTTGAAAATAGGAAGCAGCCTTTCGCAATTCGTATTCTGTATTCGGTTCCTGAATGTAGTCCATACGTGCGCGACCGTATTGACCCAATCCACAACCGAGCAGTGGTCGATCTTTGAACATATCCCAGGCCACTGCGGCAAAAATGGGGCGCAGCTGAGCTGACTGGGCCATCTGCTCGGCAGTTACATGCCGGTCCCGTTTGAAACTGATAAGCGACTGGCCCAACGCCAACAACAACACCAAACCGCAACCAACCGTTGCAATCATCATGCCTGCCCGCTGCCGTCTGTTGCCCGGAATCCAGACGACGAGTCCCGCTCCGGCAGCCATCCCGAGCCAAACACTGCGAGTCAGCGTGGCCACCACACCCACGACCAGTGCAGGAATCGCCGCCGCCGCCAGGACTCTTCCCTTCCAATTGGAGTTCCACCACAGCAACATCGCTGCCGACAAACCGGTGGTCAGAAATAGCCCATTGCTTACCGGATTGAGAAACGGTCCCCGCCCGCGCCCGAAAAACTCGCTGATCAATGGATCACGAATGAAGGTCGGAAAAACAAGCGAATACCAACCGCGCCATTCAAAAATTGCGGTAACGCCCAAATACAGACAAAAGACCGTAATCCCCGCTGCAATCCAGCCCAGCTCCCTGTCGTCGATGCGCGCGTTCTTGACAACGAAGTACAGACTGATGGGCATCAAATAATAGAAAATCAATCGCGACAGCGGCCGATTATTGGCATATGACCAATCGGTCGAAAGCGCGCTGAATGTCAACACGATGAACAGGGCGCCGATCACAAGGTCGGTCGCATCGAGCGACCGCACCGACTCCCGACGACGCAAACAGAGACAGGCAAAGCCGCCGACGATCAGCGCCAACAGCAGCCTGTCGATTGTGATCGGAATCGGACCCTGATCGATTTTGAAGAATTCGTAACCAAAAACGCTGCCGACCACCAGGATCAGAAAACCACCAATCGCAAACGGAAAACGAAAACCCACCCGACTCCAGAATCGGAATGCAACCGCCAAGACAACGACGGCGGCAATGCTCCAGATTGAATTCAGAAATGCCATACTTGCTGAAACCCGCTGTTGGCAACATTAACGAATCGAGAATTTCATCGCCTGTTCGAGCGTCGCCGTTTTTCCGCTACCGTGGTCGCGAACTTTTATGTGCAAGGCGTATTCGCCGCTCGGCAGTTTGGCAAACGTCACCGGCAAGTGCATGAAAAAATCCCTTCTCAGATTTCTCGCATTGTCCGTGACCGCTGGATAATCCTGTTGCTGAACAATCGCTTCCGCATCATTGGTAATCCAGAACGAACTGCTCAATTGGGTCTGATAGTTGGTCGTTCCATTTTGCGTTTCGAGCAGCGGAGCAAAGTTTTCAATTTCGCAATAAACCAGCACGCTTTGATTCGAACTGAACTCGCTGTTTCCGAAGGGGGTGTATTGGCCAAAGCCGGCAACTTTTGTGCAAAACGCTGTGAAGGCCAGTTTCAAATCGGCGACTGCAGCCAGTTCATTGACGGCCAGATGCAGATGTTCCAGCGCCAGCGATGCCGACGGACTGCTGCCGTTGCCGACAGACGAGTGTTTGAGCAATTCATTAACGGCCTGAATTTGATGACTCCAATATTCCTTCAATTCACTTTCCGGGCTATCAGCCTGCGTTGCCTGATTGTCGAAGTCTGTTTCCAGGGCCTGCAGAATGGCCAGGGCCGTTTTCAGCTTTTCGGTTTCAGTACTGTCCAGAGCATGGTCGATTTCGTCTTCAAAAACTTCGATGGTTCTGCGTAGTTGATTTTGCCAGGTCAGTCGGGATTCAGAATACACGGCATGACTGGCGGACACCGTGGCAACAGGATCTGACGGCACGTCCACTAAATCCGACACGCTGCCATCGGTATTTGGATTCATACCGCTGGAGATGACTTGCTCGAATCGACGTTCACTTTCCACCATGGGAACATCGTCGGGGTGGTTGGCAAAGGGAGGAACCAGTTGTTCCATTTGGCCGGAAACGAAACTGACCGATTCAGAAATCGGCGGGACGGATTCGACGGCGTTTACAGGCAACTGCATCCCGGCAATCTCAAAATCGTTGTGATCGCCGATAGCGGTTTTTGTTGTTAATGGCATTGCTGTTGTCATCGAGGCGGTTGAAGTCGCGTTGGCCACGAAGTCTCCACCGCTGGCCGTGCTGTCGGGGCGGGCAACTGCTTTTGTCGCAAGTTTTTCCCGAGTGTCGATCATCGGTTCCAGCCGAATCAGCTTGTTGATTTCTTTTGGTGGGATCGCGGCCAGTTCGGTAACTGGCTGGCGTTTTACCGGATCTGGTTTGGTTGTACCGGTTACTTTCAGTACAGGATCTTCCGCCAAAGCAAGGCCCTTGCCGGTCGAAACGTCTTCAAACTTCAGCGGGTCGATCTTGAATTCTTCCAGATTCCGGTTGATGGGCCGATCCAATTTTTTATGGGACGACGGTTCGAGTGTCAGGTCTTTAATGCCGGCATTAAACATCGGCGTGCATCCTGTCCCTGTCAGCAGCAAACAACAGGCAAGCAGTTTGATTTCGAGGACGATTGGTCGCGGCATCAATTCTCTTTCGCACAGCCGGTGGTATAAAAATTCCGCCGGAGATTAGAAAAAAATGCCGCCGGAAACAAGCCAGACGCATGCTGTCAGTTTGGCGATAGCGTTGATTATCGCGTCGATTGACTGGCAGGCGACAGTTCTTCCGCCATGCGTGCGAACAGCAATTCAAGTTTCAGCCGTCCCCGTTCGTCGCTGGAATGCGAACGCTTGAGAGCCAGATCCGTTTCGACCAGCCAATCCAGCAGCTTGGCGACACGTTGACGTCCCAATTGCTTGAGTCGATTGTTGGCCGATTCGATCTCATTGCCCCAACTCCGAAAGCCGGCCCCCTTCAACGTCTCCGTCATGTTGATGCGGCGTTTTTGGCGGCTGTCCCGTTGAACCAGTTCACCCACCTCCGCGAACCGCCGCAACGACCACGATATTTGCCCGAACATCGCCAGCGGATGTTCCCCCGCCGCAAACAGCTGGTGAAGCAAATCGAGCGCCTGACCGGCCCGGCCTTCGAGAGCCGCATCGATCGCGGCCCACATCGTTTGAGCTGGCCAGCCCCCCACAATTTTTTTAACTTCCAAGGGGGTCAACTCCTGTTTTGCATCTGCAT
Source organism: Mariniblastus sp. (assembly GCA_041751295.1). GTDB lineage: Bacteria > Planctomycetota > Planctomycetia > Pirellulales > Pirellulaceae > Mariniblastus. Next base: position 724 of record JBGSXT010000706.1, on the reverse strand, counting down.
ACAAACAGAGCTTGCCCAGTTCCTGATCCATCCGCCCAAAGTTGCATTCGGTCAACTCGATCAGCACCGTCGCACATGAAGGGGGTAATTTAAATCCGTAATCCTGTCGTGCCCGCGCGACCAGCCACTTGATGATTTTGGCTTCATCGCGCTGCTTACCCCGTCCCCGCTGGATGACCGGCGCTTCACACTGAATCTGCGTTCCCGTTTTTTCAATCTGCTTGTACAGTTTCGTATTGCTGGCCCAGGTATCAACAACAAGAACCAGCAATCCGGGAACCGTTGGCTTCGCCAGAAAATCTTCCAATCGGCCCCGGTGCAGTTTCACAAATGGATCCGCATCATCAATGATCACAATTTTCTGTGCATCGCGGTCGAACAGAGATTTGGTCGACAGTTCATCGAGCACGTCCGACCATTGACAGGTCGCCCCGTCAAAATGGCTGATTGAAAAATCCGACTCAGTCCCTCCCCATTGTTGCCTAATCGCCCGCGCAGCGAGATTCTGCAGAAATCGCTCGCCGCCGAACAGCGGACAGATTCCTGACGGCGCTTGAGAAGCGACATCGTTGACGAAATCAAATACGTGAATGGTTCCCAACATCCCATTATCAAACCAGAAACCCAGCCCGATCGCCAGCGGTAACAGGAAATCGACCGCAATCGCGGACGCTGCCGAGCGCCGAGAAAAGGCACGAGAAAAGGTACTTGACACCTTTTTTTC
>JBGSXT010000705.1:0-2522 GCA_041751295.1 Mariniblastus sp. | reverse complement strand
GAAACGTTTCCGGATGCGTCCGACCCACCCCCCATGGTGATTTTGGATTTGAAGGGCGACATGGCACTCTTCAACACAATCAAGCACGAGGCGCAAGTTTTGAAGTTGCACTATTAGGGTGAGTGCTATCAATGTTGGTATTGCGGAAAAATCGCGAGAACTTCGCAATAACCAGTTCAATTGTGTTCTCACCAGCTACAGCAAAGGTTCTCGCGATGATCATGATTACCGAATCGGTTTCTCAACTCAAGAGGTTCACATCGAATTTGGGCTTGAAGCAATTCGCCGAATTGATGGTGCTGCGGCTGGTATTGACGTTTCTTTTCCATCGCGGCCGGATGAGTTGTTTGCAGGCAGGTGGATCGATTCGGACGGAACCCGTTCACCGCAGTCAAATCACACGTTTTCTCAAACGACCGACTTGGCAGCGTGACGACTTCAACGCGCCTCTGCGTCAGCTATTGTTGCAACTGGAATCGGCCCAAGGCAAGTTTGTATTTATCGTGGATGCCACGCTCAACAGCCAGTCGGGCAAGAAGACTCAAAACACCTTCAGTACGGGCAACCGTCAGCGTCGACCACGCAAAGGTCGCCGTTACAACAAGAACAAACGGGCTCGCAAGACGTGCCACAGTTTCACTTTTGGTTTGTTGATCACTCCCTCAGGATACCGCCTTCCGTTTCAAATACCCCATTACACTAAAGAGTATTGCCGGAAGAAAGGTATCACCCACAGGACCACCGCCGAGTCGGCTGCGGACCTGATTCTCAGCCTGCCGCTGCCCGAAGACGCGGAAGTCGTGGTGCTGGGAGACACTGCCTATGACGCCAAAGTGGTGCGTGAGGCCTGCCAGGAACGGAATTATATTTGGATTGTTCCCACGAATACCAATCGAGTCTATGCTGGCCCGCGGGGAAAACGCCCCCGACTGCGCTCACGCATCAAGGACTGGACCCGGCTGTCGCTGAAAACCATCAGGCTGCAAGCTTCCACGGGAGAGTACGCCGATTACCGGCGTCTGTCGCGTTGGCGCGTTGGGCCGAAAACGAAACCCCGAACGTATTACGTTCATTCAGAAAAAGCAGATGTTCACAGCGTCGGCTGTGTGCAGCTTGTTTTTTCGACAACCAAACCTGAATTACAGAAAGCGACTGCGGAAGATGTCAAGATCCTGATGACCAACGCGCTGAACCTGAGCGTCAAGGAAATCGTTGAACTCTACTCACTCAGGTGGCAGATTGAGCTGTTTTTCAAGGAACTGAAATCCACGCTGGGGTTTCACCAATACCGTTTTGAAGATTTCAAAGCGGTCGAGGCGTGGGTGAATGTGGCGATCACTACGGTGTTGTATCTGGAATGGCGGCGGGCCAAACAGCTTGTTCGCCGCGATCTATCCGAGAAAAAGAAAAACTGGTGGCGTCAACAACGATTGCATGGACTCCGAGAACAACTGATCGCGACGACACAGGGAAAGGAATTCGAGTATCTATCCCAGCGCCTAAAAACTTCAGGAGGCATCAAAAAACTGACACGACTGCTAAACCAAGCTTTACCTTGCGAATACCGTGCGGCCGGGTAACAATCGTAAAAAATAGTGCAACCTCAATAGTTGCGCGTCGAGGTCGACAGCAACTTTTTGGGCCAGTCCGAAGTCGATCACTTTTGGAACGAAGCTGTTACCGTTGCGGGTGACCAGTACATTGGACCGCGCAAGGTCGCGGTGAATGATCCGTTAGTTGTGCAGGCATTGCACGGCCCCGCAAATCTGAACCACCATTTCCAGCCGCTGCCGCAGATCCAGCTCCAGCTCCAGCTCCTTGCATGAATCGGTGATCGGCTTGCCGTCCACGAATTCCATCACGAAATACGGTTCGCCGTCATTCTCCAGCCGGCCAGCCTGGTACATCCGGGCGATACCGTTGTGTTCGATCGCGGCCAGCTGCGATCGTTCGTCCCGGAATCGGTTGGACATTTCAGGATTGGCGCGATCCTCGCGGACGAACTTGACCGCGAGGAATCGGCTGACCGGATCGTATTGCCGTGCCCGGTAGACCGTTCCCATGCCTCCGGTGCCAATGCATTCCAGCAATTCGATTCCAGGGATGATGCGCGAGTCGTGTTCGCGTGCTGACAATGTCCTGCCATCGATCCAGGTCCGCCCGCCGTTTTCATGGTCCGGCAATAATCCGTCTGGCGGCGAAATGCCCAATAGATTCAGCCGTCGCTGGCAGGAATCGCATGCTTCGATATGGTCGACGACTCCAGCATCGACCGCCGAATGATCACTCGCATCGAGCACTTGGCGGAGGGTTTGCTCCGGGGGACATGAATGGCTTTGGGATAGCTTCTGGCTGATGACAAACGGCTCGTCGGGGTTCTGCTTTTTCGGACGCGCGGATCGCGAGTCACATTTTAACAGAACCGAACAGCAACCAAAGCCTCTGACCAAACAACCTCAACGTCCAGTACTTGCACGGATAGCAACTGTTTTAGTCGCAGGACAGGCGATTCGATTCTTGGC
>JBGSXT010000704.1:0-3849 GCA_041751295.1 Mariniblastus sp. | reverse complement strand
GAACAGGGCAATTTCGTTTTATCGCTGCGTTCGCAACCCGGGGTTTATGGTTGTTACAATAAAGTCATCATTCAGGATATCGAAGCGCCTGCCGAGGCAAGAGGAATGGACGAAGAATCGAGCGGTAAATGGAAAGCGTTCAAGGCGTCTCTCGTCAATCGACCCATTCCCAAAGACTACAAGAACCTTGCTTCAACGCCTTTGTCCTTTGAAATAAGCTCAGACAGTAGCGATTACAAGATCGAGATCAGCAGATAGTCTACATTTGCGGTTTTACCACAGTCGTCAACGCACTGATCAATTAGCCTCGGATGCTCCCTTCCCGGTTATCGTTTTTGCGGAATAACAAATAGCTGCCGGCGTCGAATGTAATCCTTCCAACCCCCCTGGAACGAATTGCCAGTTCGTTTAAACGGCGTGCTTTCCTCTGACGCTCGCTCTAACTTCAGGTTCAATACCGGTTCGAGCCGTCCTGTTTCTCTTAAGTCAAGCAAAATCCGGGTTTGAGTCAGTTTCAGGGATTTGGAATGCGGCCTCTGACGTCGTGGACGGTCATTTCCGGGATGTGTGCATTGGATCGAGAACAATTTGCTTGATTCGAATGTATTTTCGCTTACACGGAAGCAGTTGTACAACGGTTTGCCGGTCTTAATTTCGTGGGAATGTGGAGTTTACGAAAATGTTGCGTCGAGTTGTTTTGAGCCTGTTGTTTGTCGCGCTGCTCGCCGCGAATATTCATGCCGAAGATGTTATTTGGCGGATTCTGCCGATGGGAATTCCACCGATGGGAAATACTGTTCCGTTACCGAATCGGCGCATCATTGGTCCGGGACCGGGGGGCCTTGATCGAATGTACTCGTTGTCGCAAGTGTTTGTTTGCACGGCAGGTAACCCAGGCTTGGTTGAGACCATAACTTTTTTTTCGTGGACGACGCCCTGACACCTTTCGGAACGATGCAGGGCACTGCGATATTGAATGTCTTTACGGTTGCAGGTGCCGACGTGCTTCCGAATTATGAATTCGATATTCCGGATCCGGATTCGGATAATAAGCTTGGTGACGGGATACTCGTCGATGCGACTTTCACCCAGAATAAGGTCGATGGCTGGATTGAAGTCCAAGCGACGAATCTATCGACTTTACCTATAGGGAAAAAGAAGGGGCTTCAGATAGAGGAAAATGTCAGATACTACGTCGGTTTGACACCAGTTTTTGTGTCGGGCAACCAACCTTTTGGCGGATTTCATATCGCCAACGACATGGACAAAGCCAACGAGAGCCAATCTGCTTTTCGTGAGACATCACCGATCCCGAGTGATTGGATTTTTGCCGGCGAAATGTTCGGTCCCCCATCCGAGTTGTTTGCGACCATCGAAATCAAAGCTGTTGCTCCGTTCCCTCCGGTGTGTTCAGCTTCGCAACCATCGCTGTCGCAAAATCTTGACATAGTAAACGTTACTGCGGGTAACTCCGTTTCCTGCAATGCCGGTGGCGTTGCAACCAGCAACAGTTATTATCGCTCGTTCAGCTTGGCCGGTACCACCGGATTACATCGTTAACGCAGTTTGCATCGGCGTCGAAGCTGCCATCGAAAACTTTGATGGGACTGGCACAATTGATGGAGAAATTCCGGCCGCAATCAATTTTTATTGGACCAGTCCGATCGGCAGCATTGTGATGGATGCAAATAACACGGGTACACCGGTTCCAGACGCCACGGTGGATTTTACTTTTGCAGGTGATGGATCGCAGGACCTGACGGTTATTGAAATTCCAGTTTCGGGCGTCACAGTGCCGGATGCGGCAACCGATTTGGTTGTCGAAATTTTCGTCCCTGGCTCGGATAGCATGGATCCAAACGGTGATATGTTCTTTATCGGATCAAATGCCGCAGGCCAAACTGCTCCTTCTTTCCTCGCTGCTGGTGCCTGTGGTATCACCACTCCCACCAATATCGCGTCTTTGGGTTTCCCAAATATGCACTTGCTGATGTTTGTAAAGCCGCCATGCAACATCACAGTCGCTTTTGCGTTGGGTGACGTCAATCAAGACGGCGTAATCAGTCTACTGGACGTTGACCCATTCGTCGCTCTGTTAACAGGTGGCGGTTTCCAATGCGAAGCGGATATTAATCAGGATGGCGTTGTGTCGTTGTTGGATGTTAATCCATTTGTCACTATTCTCACGGGAGGCTGAGATTGGCAAGCGTCAACTCAAAATTGCCGTTTTTGGGTTAACCAGAATTAATTCAAGAGCGGTGTCACGGTTCGACTAGGATTCGTCCATCCATTGTTCGTTGATCTTCATCACTTCCTGTTTGATCCGTTCGAGCTGTTTGGCTTCATTGCTTTTGGGGAAATCATTTACGGCATTCTCCAATTCCTTTTTTGTGTTTTCGAAAAATAGCCGGGCCTTTCCTAGTTGTCCATCTTCCACGAGGCAAAGGAGAATTCCTCTTACCGTATTGAACCAGGTCTCATGACCAATACCGAGGACAGAATCTTTTTCCTGTAATGCCTGTCGATAAACGACAAGTGCCTGGTCCAAATGTCCTTTTTCCTGCAACGCTTCGCCATAATTGTTTCGGGCCTTTGATAAATTCCCCAGGAATTTTCGTTTCTCCGTTTCAGACTCGGCTTGTTCATGCATCGTCGACCAGGCCTCAAGGTCCTTTACGCTCATCTTGATTGCCTGATCCACATTCCCTCCTTTGAGCTGGGCATTGGTCAGATTAGTGTGTGTGGTCAAAGTATCCAAATGCTCCGGTCCGAGATTCCTTTCCTGCAACTCGTAAGTACGGGACAGGATACGGGTCGCGTTTTCGATGTAGTCCTGGCGGGGAATTCCCGCCTTGTCGAGTTCTTTGAATGCGAAGAGATAGGCGACTCCCAAACCCATTTTTGCCACCATCATTGTCTGGTCATTCTCGGGCAGAAACTTTCCCAGTCCAAGGCAGGCATCGTCCGCCATCTTGAGCGTATCGCTAAGGTAGCCTTCTATTTGCTGGTCAGTCACTCCGTCCTTCGAGAATAACATTCGCGATTTTGCCAATTCAATCATAGTTTCGCAGGTTCGTTTATCATCCGGCCCCAACTCGGTAAGCCTCAGATCGTAGGCCTGTTCTAGCGCTTTGACCGAAAGGTCAACTCGGCTGCGACTGCGATACACTTTTCCAATTGCATGGAGCATGCCGGCTTGTCCGAGCGGATCATTCTGGAGATCGTCTTTCAGATTTTTTTCTGCCTCTTCAAGGACATCAACTGCCGACATATCCTTTTTTGCACCATCAAGCAGATTCGTACTCTCGAATGATTTTATGAATACGCCGAACTGTTTGGTTGCCAGCTCCTCCGCCGTTTCGGCTTTCCCGCGCTCGTGGTCTGCGACAAAAGCAAAATACATGCTGACGATCGTGCCCGTAATCAGCAGGATTGCGGCAGCGGCAATTGAAATCGCAAGCCGCTTATATTTCCTGATGAATTTTTTCAGCAGGTAGGTATTCGACGGAGGTCTGGCTGCGACCGGTTCATCGTTCAAATATCGTTGGATGTCGAGGGCCACACCGTTGGCGGTTGGATAGCGATTGACCCGATCTTTTTCGAGCGCCTTTAAAACAATCCAGTCCAACTCCGCCTGCAGGCTGCGAATCAGCTGATTCGGTTCGATCTGACGCTGTTTGGCGGCTTCGAATAACGCTTCGCCGCTGCGAGCCAGACTGATACTGGGTCGCTGGATTTCCGCCTTGCAAATCAGTTCAACGATTTGCAACAGGTATTTGCCGGACAGATTTTCCTGATCGAGCGGAATGATGTCGGTCAACAATTGGTGCAACAGCACGCCAATCGAGT
>JBGSXT010000703.1:0-2665 GCA_041751295.1 Mariniblastus sp. | reverse complement strand
GAACTGGCACAACTGGAAGCCGATTGGAAGGCGCGCACCCGCGAAAAGACCGAAGCTGCCGAATATTATGTGACCGCTGTCATTCATGCTTACAAGTTCCTGTTTGATCCCAGTCTTGATATTCAGCGGAATGCCTACGATCCACAATTTCGTGAAATTTGTGACATCTACAACCACTCGTTGGAAAATCTATTGCGCATCATTTGCACGTCGTCGAATTTTAAACCGGGCAGCCGCCATTATCTTGGCGATCAGGACGGCGGCGTCGAGTTTGACGTCGTTATCGAAGGGCGTTGGCCAGAACAGGAATTCGAACGGTTCGAGCTGGTCAACGATTTCGAAGTCAGTGGCATCGAAAACAATTACCACACGTTTGGCTTGGGTGTACCGCTGGTGGCAATTCGCAAGGCAGCAACGGAAAACAATTCGCAATTCGAGAAGTACTACCCACCGTCGTTGGCGTTGCCGATGACTGCATTTTGTGAAGTACTGCCAAATGCAGACCCGAATTCATCCACGCAACGGGCGGTCCTGCGACTGTTCGATCCACTCGAACGAATGGCGGTTACGACGGCGACTGGCAAAGCGCCTCTGGAAAGCGATTTGACGGTTCCATTGGCCTACTATTTGAATGACCCCTTGCTCAACACGGAGGTCTTTTCGACGGTCGCGTTGCTGAATGCCGACGTCGCCACAGAGTATTTTGGCTTTTATATGCTCGAGCCCTATGATCCGGCAAAGATCCCCGTCGTGATGGTTCATGGTCTGTGGTCCAATCCGGTGACATGGATGAAAATGTTCAACGATTTGCGCGCTCATCCGGCGATTCGAGAACGGTATCAGTTCTGGTTTTACATGTATCCGACCGGGCAGCCGTTTTGGATCAGCGCGGCAAATATGCGCCGCGAATTGGCCGACTTGCGACAGGACATTGATCCCGAGGGTCAGTCCAGGGCGATGCAGGAAATGATTCTCGTGGGTCATAGTATGGGGGGACTGCTATCCAGGATGCAGACGATCGAGAGTGGCCACCGTTTTTGGCAGATCGTCAGCGACCAACCGATTGATCAAATTCGGGGGAGCACGGAAGTAAGAGAAGAAATTCGTAGTCTGTTCTATTTCGAGCCCGATCCGGCTATTGCCCGAGTGATAACGATCGCGTCGCCCCATCGTGGCAGCAGCTACGCGAATACGATCACCCGCTGGCTCAGCCATCAGGCTTTCAGCTTGCCAAAACGGTTGACCGCCAGTTTTTCGGAATTCGTCGATGACAATCAGTCGATTCTGCGAAACACAAAACACTTGACCATTCCGACCAGCATTGATTCGCTGGCGTCTGAATCGCCATTCATCGAGACGCTTGCGACTGCCCAACCCAACCCGGCAACGAAGTTTCATAACATTTATGGGAATGTGAAGAAATCGGCGTTGTTCAAAAAACTGGGCAGCAGTTCGCCCGGTGACGGTGTCGTTTCGGTTTCCAGTGCTGCGCTACCGAACGCGGTCAGTGAAATTGAGGTTCCTGCGGAACACATGGAAGTTCATCAGCATCCGGAAACGATTCTCGAAATCAAGCGAATCCTGCTCGATCATATAACGGATAGTGACCCGCCTGCTTTCACCGACCATCGGCTTGAACCCGCCAGCCACACGGACGAGTCGAAATAGGATCGATGGCGGCTGATTGCGCCGCAACGCCAATCAGTCAAACCAGCCGCGTCGACGAAACCAGAACAGCAGGCAGATGGCGATTCCCAGCATCACCGCGAGCAGACCAAAGTAGCCCCAATGCCATTTCAATTCCGGCATGTATTCGAAATTCATGCCGTACACTCCCGCCAGAAAACTGAGCGGAATAAAAATCGACGAAACGATAGTTAGTGTCTTCATGACATCATTGGTTCGATTGCCGATCGCAGCCAGGTGGTACGCCCGCAGATCAGAGCAGACGTCCCGATAGCTTTCAATCGTCTCGCTCAACTGGACCACATGGTCGTAGCAATCCCGCAAAAACATTTGCGTTTCCGCAGTCAAATTGGGCGTATCGTCTCGCAGTATACTGTTCAACATTTCCCGGTTGGGTCGCAACCAACGGCCCAGGTCAACCAGCTGGCTGCGCAATTGATGAATCGTCTGGGCCGAAAAATTTGCCTCATTTTCCATCAATTGCGAATCAAGGAGGTCGAGCTGTTCACCAATTTTATCGACAATCGGAAAGTAGTTGTCGATCACCATGTCGATCATTGCGTACACCAGGTAATCCGCGCGTTTCTGCCGTACGAACCCCTGACCCTCGCGAATCAGCCGGCGCAATGGATCAAGGCAGTCTCCCACGAACTGCTGAATCGAAATGACGTATTTGCCGATGTGAAACAGACTCAATTGCTCAGATTCAAATAGCGTGCGTTTCTGGTCGACAATTTCATTGACCATTCGCATCACGTAATAGTCATAGGTATCAAATTTCTCCCATTTGGCCCGCTGGCCGACGTTGGCGACATCTTCCAGGGACAATGCATGGATCCCAAATTCCTTGCCGATGCTTATTAACAGGTCCGAATCGTTGACACCAACAATGTCGATCCAGACCACCTCGGAATTGGCACCGATCCTCTTGGCATCCGGCAGTGAGCGGACATCCTGTTCAACCACGGCAGTACCGCTA
>JBGSXT010000702.1:0-4136 GCA_041751295.1 Mariniblastus sp. | reverse complement strand
CGGCGAACCAGGCACTGGGCCGATGGTTTCCGCTCAATCCACAACCCCCAAACGGCATTTTTCCGCTGGCACCGGTCGTTTGCCGATTCCAATTGACAATGCCAGCCCTAATCCGCCGGATGAATTCCTCATACCGATCCCGTCGGCTTGAAATCAGTCCGGCGGCCAATCCATAGGCGGTATTGTTGGCCTCCTCCAAGGCAGCCTCAAAATCTGCGACTCGAATCAGGCTCAGGATCGGTCCAAACATTTCTTCATCGCTGCGGTTGGCGACATTGGTCACGTCAATCAGTCCAGGCGACAACAGCGCGTCATTATTTTGAAGGCGTTTCATTTCGACGATCGGCAATGCGCCCTTGGCAATCAGCAGTTGTTGATCGCGCAACAGACGACCGCCCTGTTCGGCGGAAATCACGGTTGCCGCAAAAGGCTCAGGTGTTTGCGTGAACGGTCCAATCCGCAGTTTTCCCATCATCGCCACGAGTTCATCCACAAACGCTGTTGTGTGTTCACCTTCAACAACAATCAACCGCCGCGCACATGTGCACCTCTGGCCAGCAGTGATGAATGCCGAGTTGATCGTCAGGTAAGCTGCGGCGGCCAGATCATCGGCCTCATGGACAATCAGCGGGTTGTTGCCGCCCATCTCGAGGGCCAGGATTTTTTCAGGATGTTCGCCGAAGGTCCGATGTAAAGCTCGGCCGGCAGCACTGCTGCCGGTAAACAGCAAACCGTCAAGCTGTTTGTGACTGGCGACCGCAACGCCAACGTCTCGACCACCCTGAACCAGGTTGACGACGCCGGCGGGCAAGCCAACTTCCTGCCACTTCCGGATCATCCATTGTCCGACCCCCGGTGTCTGCTCACTCGGTTTGTAAACGACTGTATTTCCGGCCAGCAGGGCTGGAACGATATGTCCATTCGGCAAGTGAGCCGGAAAATTGAATGGTCCCAGTACACCCAAAACGCCGTAGGGCTTGAATCGGGTGACTGCCAATGACTCGCCCAATTCGAATGAAAACGTATCCCGCCGCTGCTGGAAAGCGGCAATCGAGTCCGCAGATTTGCCGACAACCGCTGCCGCCTCCGTTTTCGATTCCCACAGCGGCTTGCCCGTTTCAGCTGAAATCAGTTCTGTCAATTCATCGGAGTCCGCCTTGATCGCATCCGCATAACGCTTCACGAATTCAATTCGATTGTCCGCAGCCAACGTTGACCATGAACCAAGGGCCTTCCGCCCCGAACCCACAGCCGCATCGACTTGCACTGCATCAGCCTCGTTTCCAGAATAAACGACGGAACGGTCGACGGGACAAAGTGAATCCAATACGGCTCCTGTACCGGGTGCCCAATCGCCACCGATCAATTGACCGGTTGAACTGAGTCGCCGAATCCCGCTGGTTGGAGTCATTGTGATCTTCGCTTCAAGCAGTTTTGTGTGCCGGTTTGATATCGACCAATCTCAAGCGGTCACCCTGTTTTAGTTGCAATCGCAGCGCCGTCACTTGATCAATGGTGGCCACCGAACCAACCAGATGGACCTCACCCAGACAGGCCCGGAAATCAAGTTTCGTGTTGGAAATGATCATCATTCGTCCGTCTGGAACGGATGGCACGATGCCGTCAACTTCGCCGTAAACGTTATCGCGAATCACTCGGATTTCGTTCGTTGCCGCGTGAACCGATGGGCCACCGTCAAAAATGTCGACATGGTTCCGGTAGGTAAAACCTTCCTGTTCCAACATGGCCCGGGCGGGTCGCGTATTTGGATGGACTTGCCCAATGACTTGCTGAGCCTCCTCGGGAAGCAGCGGAATATAAATCGGGTGCCGGGGCATCAGATCGGCGATGAATTTTTTTGATTCGGACGTGAGCGTTTCGGCTCGCGGGAATTCCATTTGAAAGAAATGGGCTCCCAGTGCCGCCCACAGCGGCGAGCGGCCATTGACGTCCACAACGCCCCGCAACTCGGCGACAATTTCCTTTTCGAAACGGTCGGCGAACTCGCACATGAACAGGAAACGGGACAGGGACAGCAACCTGCCGTGGCCCCGTCCCCAGTAATCGGGAGCCAGGAACAGACTCCCAATTTCTGTCGGTCCGTCATGCGCTTCACGCAAATGCAGCGTTTCGATCGCTTTGCGAATATCCAGCTGTTTGGATTCGTGTATCGAAGTCTGAATTTCATAGGAATAAAAAGGTTGAAATCCGCCGACTTTGGAGTAAATGGCGGACGTCCCAACCAATCGACCATTGGACAAGTCTTCCATCACAAACACGTACGGACTCCCGTCCGGTTGGGAATTCGCTCGGGAAAAAGCCAATACGGAATCTTCGATCCGCGATCCAAGTTTTTTTTTGGATACTTTGAGCGTCGTCAGTCCGAGTTCGGATTGCCCAATCAGCTCAAACAACGGGTCGAGGTCTTCGGGTTTAACATTTCGGACAACAAGCATGTACCGGATTCCAGAAACGGACTACGTACTTTGCATTTCAACGACGGTCTGTTCGATGATCTGGCATGCCAATTCGATATGGTCGTTCGTGACCGAGCCGATCGGCATCAGGAACCGGATTCGAACTGGATCCGAACCGGCAACGAATGACATCAGCCCGGCGTGATACATTCGGAATACCATGTCTTTGGCTCGCTCCAGAGAACCATCAAATGGAGTATAACCGACCATGCCACCGCAACCAAACGGACCGAAAATCGCTCCCGGATGTTTTTTCGCAATCGCTTTCAAACCGGTTTCAAACGTTCGAAACAACTCCATGTTTCGGCCCGTTGGTCCATAGTGTCCGTTGGCGATTAACGTTTGCACAATTCGTTGTGACGCGATGATTGACCAGCTGTTGGCTGTAAACGTTTGACTGATCAGTCCCGGCTTGGGTTTATATTCCGGCGTGAACAGTGTGGCGCAAACCTGACTGATCTTGCCAATCGTCACCAGGTCGACAACATCATCTAGTTCAAAATGTTGAAAAGCAAACGGTCGAGATGTTCGGCCAAAAGTCTGGACTTCGTCGGCAACGAATGCAATGTTGTGTTTATGGGCCAAATTGATCAGCGCCCGGAAGAATTTCTTGTCTCCTGCATAGTAACCCCCTTCGCCCTGAATCAATTCCATCCACAGGATCGCATGTCTGCCAGGGTAGCGGCGAATATGGTCGCGCAAACAGTTCAAGGCCCGTTGCGTGCTGCCTGCCGGATCAAGGGCATCAAAAAATGGAATGTAGTCCACCGCAATCGTGTCCGGCATGCCGACGCGATTGGAGGCTTTATCCGTAATCTGGGAAAGTGCCAGCGTTCTGCCTGCGAAACAGTGTTCGAAGGCGATGACCCGATCGGCTGGAAAGTTTTTCTGAAAGGCGAGCTTGAGTGAATTTTCGTTTGCCATCGCACCGCTGTTGGTCAAGTAACAGTGATTCAGCGCCGCACCTGATTCTTTGGCCACGGAAGTCAACAACTTGACCAATTCGTAACTTTCCAGCCCTTGCTGCAAATTGCCCTGCATTACGGTATCAGTCAATGCAGCATCGATTCCAGCCTCGACAAGCAAGGGATGACTATGCCCGAATCCGTGGACGCCGATTCCCGTGATAAAGTCCAGCTTGACACTGCCGTCCAACAACTCCACAAACGGGCCGTTGCCAATCCCGCTCGACAGGTATGGGAAATACAGGCTGCCACCTCGAATTTCGCCAAACCGGTCCAGCAATTCCTGATAATTTGTTTCCAATTCGGGTTGAGGCGGGCGAATAGAAACGATCCGCTCCTGATGTTCCCGAACGGCGTCGAGAATCAGTTTTTTTCCCTGTTGAATGCGGAGGTCCTGCTTCAGACCAACAATCATCAGTGTTTGTTTCAGTGTATCGGTTGCCATAGTTCATCAATTTGGTTTTGAATGCCAAACCAGAAAAGCTGTTGTAACGAACAGAGGCGGGTAGTCAATTACGAATCTAACATCAGCGCAAAAAAATAGCCGCATCACTACTGATGCGGCTATGAATTTTCGAACTACCGTAGGGGACTAGCTACGGCGACGACGGGCTACCAAGCCAACCAACGCCAAGGCCAACAGGCCAGCCGAAGTCGGTTCAGGTACAATTTGACCAGCGGTAATCGTTGCTGT
>JBGSXT010000701.1:0-10176 GCA_041751295.1 Mariniblastus sp. | reverse complement strand
GGTGGCTTGCGCGGTGATTTTCGCCAGCGTCTCTTTGGGAATAGCCTGCAGGGATTTCTGCACGGCAGGATCGAGCTTCGTCATGTCAAACGGCTTGCCGGGCACGATACCGATTTTTGCCATCTTGGCGATGATGGGCGCGTCTTCCGCAGCGGGAGGGGCGTCGGAGCCCATCAGCTTTGCCATCCGATTGAAATATTCGGAAACGCCAAAACCGAGAATGACTTCCTGAGGCTTGTCGGTCATGCTGAAGCCGGTGTCGGGATCGACCGGCGGAGCGACATACGTGAAGGGCTTGCCGTAAGCCGAGAGCGGCACGATCGAGAGTTGCTCCTGCAATTTATTGACAATGTCGTAATCTTCGTCCGTGCCGTCGGCATAGATGCGGCCTAGGATCAGCATGTAGCGCGATGGACATTTGATTTGAGTCATCCCTTCGGGAACGTTGCCCTTCCAGTCGGTTCGGGTGATCAGGTAGGTCGCCGCTTTTTCGCCCGTGGTGCGGCTGCCGGGCGATTCGATGACCGGCATCCACAGACTGTACATCGGCAGCAAGTAGAAGCGTTTGCCCATATCGGGGTGGGAAAAAACCATTGGTTCCTTTTCCAGGTCCATCCAAACGACCGAGTAGAGCGTGTCGGCATTCGGAGCGGAGACGCCGCGATAGTCGGCCGGCGGGTAACGTTTCACGTTGATGAACTGGCCCATCGGCGCGTGCAGCCCGTCCTCCCTGGCGACGTTTGTCATCTGCACGCGAGTGACCTCAGTCGTCATCAGCGAGTAGCCGTAGATGTAGGCTTCCTCGGCGATGGCGCGGACTTCGGCGGGTGTTACATTCTGCGCCTGCCCTATCGCGGTCACCGCAAAGACCGCAAGCAACGTTTGAACAATGATCATCTGATGTAATTTCATTTCTTTCTCCAGGTGTTAAGGGATTGGGTTTATCGGCTGGATTCGCGGGCCCAACCGTTTCCGAAGCGGTCCGAGCGTTTCACAAGCCTGTCAGTTAATTTTCACGATCCCCGGCGGCGTCCATGTTCCTTCGCCAGGAGGCAGAATAGAAGGGGCTTCGGTCTTTGGCCAGTACAGGCGCATCACGAGGTAGATCGTGTCGCTGGGCGCGGGGAGCCAGTTGGCCTCCATGTCTGGCCCGGGATTGTCTTTCTG
Organism: Mariniblastus sp.; assembly: GCA_041751295.1. GTDB lineage: Bacteria > Planctomycetota > Planctomycetia > Pirellulales > Pirellulaceae > Mariniblastus. The sequence goes on along the minus strand of JBGSXT010000701.1, from coordinate 9,009 downwards.
GATGTAGATCGTCAGCGAGCCGTCCTCGTTGGTTTTCATGTTCGGCAGCATCGGCGAGTTGATGAGATAGCGATTGATCGGGTTCTCGATCAGGAGCTGGCTTTTGCCGTCATACATGGTTACCGACCAGAAGGCGTTCACCGGCGGGAGCTGACCGGCGGGGAAGGTGATCGTGTAGTTGTATTTGCTGGTATTGAGTGTCTCGCCGCTGCTGCCTTTGCGCGTCGCGGGATACATGGCTTCGGCGGGGTCATTGGCGTAGATGCCTCCCTTTGCCGTCCCGGCGCGCTTCAGCCAATTGCCGTTGTAGTATGCTCGATCACCTCCAGCCACGCCACCAACTTGCCAGCCACTTTCATTCTTCCCGGCATTGGCGACGAAGTCATCGACCTTGTCGTCCCCCTCCTTCATGCCCAGCAAGACCTCGGCCTTGTGTTCCAGGGAGAGGTCTTTGAAGTCGAATGTCTTTCCCGGTCCGATGCCGATGCTGGCCAATTTGGCGCGGATCTCTTTGTCCTCTGACGTCTCAGGGACGGACTGGAGCGCGGCGTCGAGGTACTCGTAGAAGTTCTCCTTGATCCCTTTGGTTGTCGCGGGAATGAAATCAATCTCCGGCGCGGCCGGCGGCGCGGGTTGTTTCAGGAATGCGGATAACGGCTGGGCCTTGTAACCGGCCTGCACCTTCACCACGTTGGGCATGTCGTCGGCGCTAAAGAGCTGGGTGCGGAAAATCGTCAGACCGAACGGCGTGCTCGATTGGAAGACCTGCCTGATGCCGGCCGGTGTCACGTCTTTCCAATCGGGCCCGACAGCCAGATAGTCGCCGGGTTCGATTCCGGTGGCGCGGCTGCCGATGTAGCCATAGTTGTAAGTATTGCCATCGACCAATTGCACCGAGTAGTAGCGAACTTTTTCCACCGCTGGCACCGAGATGACGATGGGCTCGGCGCGCAGATCGAGCCAGACCATCGAGTAAGGCGTGTCGCTGTTGGGCGTAACGACGGCGGTGTCCTTGTAGGTGAAGACCCGCGCTTCGTTGTTGATGTCGTTGAAGGGTGCTTTGTATTGACCCGAGTTCTTGTCAACGCAGAACTCATTCATCACCGCGTAGTTCATTACGATCGGCAAACCGTAGATGAAGCCTTCCTCCGCAATGGCCCTGGTCTCTTCGATGCCAGGCGCGGCGACGCCTGCTTTCCTATCGGATCGTTCGGCCTGTGCAATCGGATCGTTCTTTTTCTCGCAGCCGGTAAAAGTCGCACTGGCGATGACGCTCACAAGTGCCAGATGGAAGAGCCGTTGTCGGTTTGCTTTCATTTTTGTTCCGTTTGAATTCGCGGGTTACTGCTCAAAAGCGAAGATCTTCTTCCAATCGTCCTTCATGCTGATGACATTCCATTTCTTTTCCTTCGCCTCGGCCATCAGCGCGTCGCTGAACGTGCCGATGGGCGACTTCGGACCGTAGGCGAACTCGCGCACAGCGTCATCGTGATGGACGAGCATCATCAATCGCGCGTCCTTGCCGCCGCCCGTCCACTCCAGCATCTGTTGATCGCCGTCTGAGTTGCCGAAAGCAGCGATGGGGCGCCGTCCGATGTGATACTGGATACCGATCGGTTTGCCATCCTTGTCGTCGATGAAATCTATCGCGGGCAGCTTCAGCAGCACTGGCTCGCCGTCGCGCATTTCATACTTCAGCTTGCCGCTGCTGCCCACGACCTGCTCGGGCGGAACGCCATAGACTTTCTCCGTCCAGGGGCGCATGAACTCGATCCCACCGCCGGAAACGATGAAGGTCTTGAATTCGTTGGCACGCAAATAAGCGAGCAGTTCGAGCATTGGCTGATAAACCATCTCGGTAAACGGCCGCCCGGTCTTGGGATTCTTCGCCGTCGCCATCCAGTCCTTCACGATTTTGTCGAAATCCACGGTCGTCATTCCCGCGTGAGTGGCCCCGATGATTTCGACGATGCTGTGCTCGCCGCCCGCCAGGGCGGCCTTCACGTCCCCCTTGAGCAGCGAGGCAAAGGGTTCCGTGTCCTTCCACTCGGGATGTTGCGTGGCAAGCGCCTTGACGCGATCGAGCGCAAAGTAGAGCTGCGTGTACATTGGCTGTTCACACCAGAGCGTGCCGTCGTTGTCGAAAGTCGCAATACGCTCGGCGACGGGCACAAAGTCCGGCGAGCCGGGTGTGGTGGCCTTCGCGACAAAGTCAATGATAGATTTCTTGGTAGCTCCATCATTCCATGACGGAAGCGGGTCTTGGGCGCGGATGGTCGTCAAGCTGCAGAATGAGACCGCCAGCAAGGCAAGGGATAATCGGATGAGTTTCATCGGTTTAATCTCGGTATTGGTCAGGGAAAAAAATGAGTCTCGCAAGTGAACTCGCGGGCAACACCCTGGAAGATGCGGCCAGCGTGTTTCACGATCGAGGCAACCCGTTCAGTTACTTGTTGGCGTTTGCGTTCATCTCCGCCTCTTTGAATTTTTCGATGTCCTCAGGCGATAGCTGCGGGCGATCGAGCGCGACGGTGATTTTAATGATCTTGCCGGTGAACTTGAACGGGACCTGGTAGTCCTGGTCGTTCACCGGCGTGCCGGAGGCCGCGCCGATGTTGTACACGGTGTCGAGAGGCTTGGTGAGCGGAAGAGAGCTCTCTGTTTTCTCCGTGGCCACGACTTTGCCGTCCACCTTCAGTGTCCCCGTTCCGCCGCGACCGATGCCGCTCAGGTTGTTGAACGCCAGAGTGCCTGCACCGAGGCCGTCGTACTTGAAGTCGAACACGATTGTGTGTTTTCCGGGTGTCAGCGCCGGGCCCTCCGATCTCGTCCGCTTGAGGCCGAGGAGGTTGTAGGCGAACACGGGACTTCCCTTCAACAAATACAGCCCGTAGCCCCAGAATCGGCCTCCTTCATTGACAATCATGTTCCCGGCAGGGATGTCGGTGACGGTCGCACCCGAGAAGTTGCCTGAGCGTCGGCCGCAGGCACGTCGATGTCGGCCGTAATGGTGTAGGAGCTGTTGAGCAAGCTCGGCGTCGTTTACTCAACCGATCACGTATCTGAAGAAATTCGGCCCGCGCGGCGTGCTCAAATGCACCCACGGCAGGGGGTCGCCGATCCGGCGACCGCGTTCAAGTTCGAGTTGAGGTGATAAAGATTGCCGAAGAACTCGTCGAAGCCGTTGACCGTCGGCAGCGAGGGGTTTCGATCGCCGACGTGGTTCTTGCCGAACTGGCCCGTGACGTAGCCCAGGCTCTTCATCAACCCGCCGATGGAGGGATCGAGCTGGCTCATGCCCATCGGCGCGCCTGGGAAGCCGACCTTCGTCAAGCCGGTCCGGATGCCGTGCTGGCCAGTGAGGAAGGCCGCGCGCCCCGCAGTACACGATTGCTCGCCAAAATACTATTGGAACCGCAGCCCTTCTTTGGCGAGTTGGTCGATGTTGGGCGTGTCATAACCCATCAGACCGTCGCTGTAGCAACTGAGGTTGGTGATACCGATGTCATCACCCCAAAGGACGAGGATGTTGGGTTTATCTGTTTGTGCAGAGAGGCTCGCCGTTGAGAGCGCCAGTGCGAAAACACTGGCGACGATAAACGGCCAAACAGGCCGCAGATTTAGTATGATTTGCATTTTTTTTTCCTGGAATGCTACAGTTGTCTTAGAAAATTTGCCCTTCACTTCACTTTCACATTTTCATGTGGCCGCCAAGTCTTGTCGAGCGACGGGTCGAGTGATCGTCCGCTGCTTACTTCACAATTTCCGCTTTCGGTGCGGTCCACTTGCCGTCCAGCGCGGCCTGCATAGGCCAGTAGAGGCGCATGTACACGATGTCACCATTCGGACCGGACATAGGGCCGCCCACGTTGGGGCTTTGGTTGCGTGTTATTCATTTTCCCAAGGCGACGTTTCGCGGTAAAAACCGCTCAACTTGCCCTGGGCTGACATAGGGCCGACCCTTTTGGGGCTTTGAATCAAGATCGTTAAGTGTAGCAATAATCGCCACTGACGACAAAATGCAACCAGCAATTCGATGCTGTCCAGTTAGAATCGTGTTTGAAACGTGCAATTGCTGGTTTGCCGTTTTGTGTGAAATTGATTTACTCTACGTGGTCGGTATTCATGAATGTCCAATCGTATTCTATTTGCCTGTCCGCTGTTTTTTTATTGGTAATTGTTGATTCGGTGCCGACCTCAGCTCAAGTCGGAAATAGTCACGATGATGAAAGTGCTTCATTGCAGATCGCGGGTCGAGTCGAACCAACCAAACTTCCGCCAGCTCGCGTTTTCGATACACTTCCGATGAATCTGGATGTCGAGACCGTGCCTTTGGGATTCAGAGCGTTGCCGGCGATTCCCGACGACAACCCGCTGACGGGCGCGAAGATTGCTCTTGGCAGAAAACTTTTTTTCGATCCGATCCTTTCAGCAGACAACACAGTGGCGTGCGCCAGTTGCCATCGTCCAGATACCGCGTTTGCGAATTCGGAACGAGTCGCGATCGGAATCCATGGAAATCCAGGCAAACGAAATGCGCCATCGCTGTTGAATCGTGGATATGGAACTCATTTTCTGTGGGATGGCAGATCGTCATCTCTGGAAGAACAGGTATTGTTCCCGATCACCAATCCCAATGAATTGGGGCATGACGTCGAATCGGTTATTACTCGGCTGCAAGCCAACGAAGCGTACGTTCGCGATTTTAATTCTGTATTCGGAACGGTCGGTGTCCAATCGGTTTCATCGATCAATCCGAAAAATCTGACTCAGGCGATTGCTGCCTTCGAACGGGTGCTGATTTATGGCAACACCAAAGTCGACCGTTTCCGTGCGTCGGAATATACTGCTCTGTCTCGCCAGGCGCGGCAGGGCATGTGGATTTTTGAAAGTCGCGGGGCATGTTGGAAATGCCACAGCGGCGAAAATTTCACGGACGAATCGTTTCACAACACCGGCGTGGGATTCGGCGACCCTGATCGGGACAATGGCCGATTCGAACTTACAGGCGTTGACGAAGACCGGTTTCGATTCAAGACGCCCACCCTGCGCGGCGTTGCATTAACGGCACCGTACATGCATGGCGGCAGCCACGCCACGCTGACTGACGTGGTCCAATTCTATAATCGAGGTGGTGCTCCAGCGGATCCTGGACTCGACAAAGACATCCAACCGTTAAATCTGTCCGATCAGGAAGTTGAATACCTGGTGGAATTTCTCCAAGCACTTTCACAATAGCAGGTTTGCTTGATCACCGTCGAAAATCTGACAAAACGCTTCGCCAGAAAACACAACGATATTGTCGCGGTCAATGGCGTGTCGTTTGCGGTCCAACCGGGAGAAGTATTCGGATTGCTGGGACCCAACGGAGCAGGCAAGACGACGACGCTGAGGATGATCCTGGGCCTGTTGGAGCCGACGTCCGGGCGGGTTTGCGTTGATGGATTCGATGTCGCTATTGATCCCAACAGCGTCAAGCAGCGGATTGGTTATGCGTCGGCCAGTGTGGGCGTCTATCCCTGGCTGTCGACACGGGAGATGCTGTCGTTTGTCGGCGATCTGTACAACATGAACGCCCAGCATGCGGCGACGCGGATCGACGAGCTGGCCAGACTGCTGGATTTCAGCCGCCTGCTGGACCGGCGCTGTGCGACGCTGAGCACCGGCGAAAAACAGCGAGTCAATCTGGCGCGGGCCTTGATTCATGAACCACCCGTGATGTTGATGGACGAACCGACGAATGGATTGGATGTGATCGGCAGCAAAACAATATTCGATTACGTTTCGCATCTGCGATTGGAAAGCAAAGCGGTGATCGTATGTACCCATCGATTGGACGAGGCCGAACGGCTTTGCGATCGCTTTGGTCTGCTGCACCAGGGCCAACTCTATCGCGAAGGGACGTTCGACGAATTGATCGGCGATTCGAAACATTCCAACCTGACAGATCTGTTTCTGGACATGTTGTCGGTTGACAGGCGATACTGACATGCGAGGGTGTATCTCGACACCAGTCCCCAACTCCGGGCAAATCGGGCGCATCAATTTGAATTTGGGCGAATGTTGAAATCGGAAATGCCACTTTCTCGAATCCGCGGTTCGTCGGGTCGACTGATTCGCATCGCCCGCAAGGAACTTGTGGAAATCCTCCGCGATCGCCGAACGATCATTACTCTGGTTTTGATGCCGCTGCTGGTGTATCCATTGCTGGGTATCGTCGTTCAAAAACTGATGCTGCAAAACACTGGCAAGTCGGCCCAGGTCGTCTATCGCCTTGGTTTTGACAGCCAAGAAGAAGCGCAGATTTTTGGCAGACTGTACGATCGGGGTCATCAACTTGCCGATCAAATGGATCAGCAACTGCGCCCTTCCGAACGACAGGGACTGGAAATTGACGCCAATTCGCCGGTCCCGAAAAGACGGTTTGCCGAGCGGTTGGCGGATCAGATTTCTCAGTCGCTTAAACCGGGTCTTGAGGTGTTTATCTCCGACGAGTCATCGCTGGCGGAGTCAATCCGGGCCGGGAAAGTTGATGTTGGCATCATTCGCAGTGTTGACTCCCAAACAGGCGTGACCCAGTTTGAGCTGCTGCACAATCCACGTTCCAAATATGGTTACGACGCCCTGCAGTTAGTGGGCCGCCGATTGCGATTGGCCGGTGACGAACAATTGAAGGATTTCATTATCGTTCATGGCCGGGAAAATTCGCCGCCAAACACGTTTGTATTTGTCGAGCGTCCGGTCGAAACGAAGATGGAAACGCCATCGGCATTGTTGACGTTTGTTCCACTGATGCTGGTGTTGATGACGATCACCGGCGCCGTTTACCCGGCGATCGATCTGACAGCTGGTGAACGAGAGCGGGGGACGATGGAAATTCTGGTCGCAGCACCGATCTCCCGGATGGTGCTGTTGTTCGGCAAATTCGTGGCGGTGCTGACAGTCGCGATGCTGACCGCGCTGGCGAATCTGGTGGCGATGGCCGTCACGATCTATTCGCTGGGGCTGGACGATACCATTTTTGGCACGACCGGACTTTCGCTGTCATCGTTGCTGGTGATGCTGCTGTTGTTGTTTGTGTTAGCGGCTTTTTTCTCGGCGACGCTGTTGGGTTTGACCAGTTTCGCCCGCAGCTTCAAGGAAGCCCAGTCCTATCTGATTCCTTTGATGCTGGTCGCCTTCGCGCCGGGGCTGTTGAGTCTGACACCCAATTTGGCAACAACCAGCTTGCTGGCGACTATTCCATTGGTCAACATCGTGATGGTGGGGCGCGATCTGTTGACGGGCGATGCCAATGTCGTTCATCTTGCCATCGCAATTATTTCGACCACCTTGTACGGGTTGTTGGCATTGTCATTGGCGGCGCGCGTGTTCGGTGCCGATTCAGTCCTGACTGGTGGATCGGCATCACTGTCGGAGATGTTCAGCAGCACGCGTGACTGGCGGCCATACCCAACGATGTCAAATGCGATGCTGCTGCTGGCGGTTCTGTTTCCCTTTTTTGTGGTCGTTTCCGGACTGGTCAACAATGCGGCAAACCGTTGGGACGCATCTATCGAACAACGGCTTTGGGTCAATGCGGCGATCACGGTTGGTTTGTTCGTAGTCCTGCCGTTGGGACTGGCACTGGCTTTGCGATTGTTGCCGCGAAAAACATTTTGTCTCAGTCCCCCCGGCATTGGCGCTACAACGGCAGCGGTTCTGTTAGGTGTTTCGACATGGACTCTCGTCTACGAATTGGAAGTGTTTACCCTGTCGCTAACCGACAATTGGGTCGAGGAGTTGCTGGAGCGGTTTACCGAACTGAAAATCGGGCTGAACAGCCTGCCATTATCCGTGAAGCTTGTTTGTCTGGCGATCGTGCCTGCCGTTTGCGAGGAATTCACGTTTCGAGGATTTCTGCTAAGCGCTTTTCAAAACCGGGTCTCCGCAGCTCTCGCGATTGTTGTCACAGCGGTTTTGTTCGGGCTATTCCATGTTTTTATCCAGGACATGTTGTTGTTTGAAAGGATGGTTCCCAGCACGTTGATGGGTTTACTGCTCGGTTTCGTTTGCGTTCGAACCGGCAGCATTTTTCCGGGCATGTTATTGCATGTCATTCACAACGGCCTGATGCTGACCTTGGGGCATTACGAGCAATCCTTGAAAGATCACGGAATCGGCCTCGCGGCGCAGCAGCATTTGCCCCCGTCGTGGATACTGATCGCGCTGGTGCCGCTCGCCGCTGGAATTGTCCTGCTGCTTGCCTCAAATCGCAAGCCGAACACTAATCGTTTTGAGTAACATACCGCTTTCATGTGGATGCCATTCTTTAGTTGACTTGGATTAGCATCGCAAAATGTGAACTTGGTACTTTTAATTCCTGAACTGCCTTGGTTAGGTTTCTGAATGCTAGGAATCTGGCCCTGCACTCATGGCAGCGAATCCCGTGGAAACGACCAACAAGTACTTGTTGGCAACGAGGGCAACTCGCCGTCCCGGCGAAGACCGAAGCCACGCTGACCATGTACACCAACTACCAAAGCCAGTTCTGGGCACACGCTCTGACGCTCAAGAGTGCTTCGAACAGCGTCCATAATTTGTCGCGATCTGTTGCATGATGAAGCGCTGGACGGTCATGACCGGGTGATGTCGCGTTACCTGAAGCCGGACCTGTTGATCATTGATGACTTCGGCATGAAGCAGCTTCCCAAACGCAGCGGCGAGTTCCTGTTCGAGATCGTGATGCGTCGCTACGAAACGCGCAGCACGATGATGACGACCAACCGTCCCCTGGAGGATTGGGGGGCGACGTTCCCACGGCCACTGCGATTCTAGACCGCTTCCTGCACCACTCCGAGATCATCACCTTCAGCGGTCAGAGCTTCCGGCTGCGCCATCGCAACTAGGTTTCAAAACCAGCCACTGACGAAAAAGCGCCCACCGGCTCGACAAAAAAACAGAAAATTTCAAAACCAGCCAAAGCGCCCACCGGGTCGGCTGCCGAAAAATAAACAGAAGTCCAATTTA
>JBGSXT010000700.1:0-7259 GCA_041751295.1 Mariniblastus sp. | reverse complement strand
GCGACGCTGATGGAATCACTGCGGCAGATCCGACTCGCAACCTTGATGCGATTGGCGACCGCTGTGATCTTCGCAATACTTGGCACCGCGATGATCGCAACTTCGCCTCACGGTGCTTCTTCCGCGGCCACGCTGGCGTTTGGCGTCGCCTGCCTGGCAGGAATGGCGCCAGCGGTGGTTTTTCTGTGGACCCATCGCATTCGATTCGCAGTCGCCGATTCGCATTTGGATCATGTTTCCATGTGGAAACGGATTGCACCATTTGCCATCTGGTTGTGGGCGACCAATCTGGTGACCAATATGTTGGAAGTCTCCGATCGATACATGCTGATTCATTGGTCCACCGTTTCCGCAGACGAAGCCCAGGCCTTCGTCGGCCAATATCACAGCGGCCGCATGTTGCCCTTGCTGCTGATTGGTGTGGGCGTTGTGATGGAGGGTATTCTGCTCCCCTACATGACGGCCCTGTGGGAACAAAACCGCAAATCCCAGGCGGTTGACCAGTTTTCGCTGGCGATCAAATCGATGGCGATTGGCTTCACCGTCGCCGGCATTGCCTCATTGCTGTTCGCACCACTGCTGTTTGATGGCATCTTGGCAGGACGCTACAACGGTGGCTTGTTTGTATTGCCGATGACTCTGGTTTATTGTATCTGGTTCGCACTGTCGTCGACCGGACAGACATGGATGTGGGTCGCCGAAAAAGGGAAGTACGTTTTTGTGGTGACTGGCACCGCGCTGCTGGCCAATTTGGTGTTGAATGCCGTGCTGATTCCGCCATACGGATTATCGGGCGCAGTGATCGCCACGTCGGCAGCCGCGCTGCTGTGTCTGCTGACGACGATGATCGCCAACGCAATGAACGGGTTGCGCATGAATTCTGGCTGGCTGATCACCAGTCTGTTTCCATTGTCAATATTGTTGCCTGTACCCACAGCAATCATAGTCGCAATGGCCGTTCTGCTGATCGCTGTGTCCACGAATTGGGTCTTTAACAGTCAAGAAAAAACGTTGGCATACGTAGAAATCGGCAAGCTCAAAAACCGACTGTCTAATTGGGGCCGATAGAATTCTATCCTGGCTGGTTTCCGGGCAGGCCGGTCATTAGGCGACCGGCAAGTGTCGGTTTAACTTTAGGGCTAATTGCTAATTCTTCCCGGCGTTGCATCGGACGAATTAGCAATTCGTCCTAAAGTATATTTTCATCTGCAGATCACCTGGCTGTCGTCGGTAGATTGCGAAACGGATTTGGTTAAACGGGTTGTCCACAAACTCGATTGTCGGCTACCCGATCAACCAGCATTTCTACCAATTGACCTTCGACATGGCTGAATTCGACGTTCGCATTGAATGCCATCGTAGCGGGTGCGTAGCGGCATGTCGTCCCGGAAACGGTTCGGTGTTCCGGGTCATGACTTTCGACCAGCAATTGCAGATGTCTGCCGGTCAGCTGCTGAAAATACGCATGTCGCAGTTCTTTTTCCAGCGTTTTGATCTGCTGGCCACGTTCAGTCTTGACCTGTTTTGCAATCTGATCCGGCAGATCCGCAGCTGGAGTTCCCCGCCGAGGGCTGAACGGAAACATGTGAACTTTGGAAAATCCAATCTGTCGACAGGCATCGATGGTGTCGGCGAAATCAGATTCCGTTTCACCCGGAAAGCCGACGATCACGTCGGTTGAAAACGCGGGCTGATCGAGTTCACTGTTGATCAAACGGCAACGGTCAATGATATGGCGGCGCGACCAGCGACGACGCATGCGATGCAATACTCGATCACTGCCACTCTGTAGACAGACATGCAAATGTGGACAAACCCGATCCGCTCGGCGTTTGATCACGGCGATCAAATCACGGGTAACTTCGGTCGCTTCAATACTGGAGAGTCGCAGGCGGAAATCGCCGGGAAGATCACACAGCTGATCGACCAGGTGGGACAGTCGCATCCACTGATCCTTTGGCTTGCCGCGATTGAAATCGACTCCGTAATGCCCCAGGTGAATTCCGGTCAAAACAATTTCGCGAAAACCGTTCTCGATGAGCTGTTCAACTTCGCGTAACACGTCGTCCCTGCAGCGACTGAACATCTGCGGACGAACCGTGGGTATGATGCAGTACGTGCAATTCAACAGGCAGCCATCCTGAACCTTGACGTAGGCCCGATGCCGATTCGACAACCCGGTAATTCCGCTGGGAATATCGATGACACCAAACCGGCCCATCAGATCGGGCAATTCCCGTTTGTCTGTGATGACATCAGTGACGCCCGGCAAGGCTGCCACCCGCTCCGGCTGGCGAGTCGCATAACAGCCCATGACCACGATCCGGGCATCTGGATTTTTTCGATGCAACCGGCGAATCGCTTGCCGGCTCTTGGAATCACCCTCGGCGGTGATCGTGCAGGTATTGACAATGCACAAATCGGCTGGCTGCCCGTCCGCCGCTTCCTCGTAGCCGGATCGAATCAGGCCTTCACGTACGAGTTGGGTTTCGTATTGATTGACTTTACAGCCCAGCGTGACCGTCTTGAGGATGGCGGCCACTAGGCGTCAGATTCCGGTTCGATCGATGCCGACATCGATCCCGCACAGCGTTCAATCAGGATATCTTTGCCAAACGCCTGGATCTGGTCACGTTTCAATTCGGCATGTTCCCGAGTCGTTGTCAAACAAACTGCCCGGCCATTGTTGTCCACAGATTTGGCGATTTTGAATCCTTTTTCCAGCGAAACGGCAAACAGTTTTCGCATCATCAAAATCACGTATTCGTACGAATGGTCATCATCGTCCCACAGGATGACGTGATACCGGGGTTGACGTTTCGTGGCATTTTTATGACCTGCTTTTCGATGTACCGTTGGATCGGCAACGGCCACGCTTCCGTACTTAGTCATTCCTGCTCCTTTCGTACAAAACTCAATCTATCAGATTAGAACAATTTTTTTGATGCTTTCAAGGTTAAAAAATTCGACCTCGCTTCCGATCAAATCCGATGGTTCGGTGATGTTGGATTTTGGCAGTAAGCGGTATACTGACCGTTCTATTTTAGTCACATCGACTTTAAAAAAACAGGAAATTTGTTCCCGCATTGCGGATCGCCGGCACCTTCATTCCGTTTAGCAGCCCAGCGTATACGGGCCATGAAGAGCTTCGGCAGCGAATCAATATGGCGTTGGACCAATTGAAATAAAGAATGAGAAATGCAGAAACTGGACAGTTACCTTGATGTAAATCAATCCCGGTTTGAACTGGAATTAGTCGATTGGTTGCGAATTCCCAGTGTCAGTACCGACCCGGCATTTGCCACTGACGTTCGCAACGCGGCCGAGTGGCTGAGTACGCGGATGTCGAAATTGGGACTGAAGACTGAGACCATCGAAACCTGCGGCCACCCGATTGTGTTCGCCGAATCGCCGCCGGTCGAAGGTGCCCCGACGGTGCTGATTTATGGACATTATGATGTGCAACCTCCCGATCCGCTGGACGAATGGCAGACTTCTCCGTTCGAACCCGATATTCGTGGTCGTAACGTATTCGCCCGGGGTGCGACCGATGACAAAGGGCAGATGATTACGCATCTATACAGCGTTGAAGCGTGGCTGAAGACGATGGGAAGTCTGCCATTACAGGTCAAATTCGTGATCGAGGGTGAAGAAGAATGCGGCAGCGCCGGTATGAACGAATTTCTGGCTGGCAAATACGAAAGCGGCCTGGCGGTCAATGAGAAACTCGCCGCCGATATCGCAGTGATCAGTGACACGTCACAATATGCGCCCGGAATTCCGGCGATCACTTATGGACTGCGCGGCATCACCTATTTCGAACTCGTACTGACGGGGCCCAATCAGGATTTGCATTCCGGTGCATTCGGAGGCTCAGTCACCAACCCGGCCAATGCGCTCACGCGCATGCTCTCTGCGCTGATCAACGATCGGGGTGAAATTCAGATTCCCGGTTTTTATAACGATGTCGAACCATTGACACCGCAGGAACAGCAACAGTTCGCCGATCTGAATTTCGATGACGAGCAATATATGAAACAGCTGGGCGTCAACAGGTTGGCCGGTGAACAAGGATTTTCAACTCTCGAACGGCGCTGGTCGCGACCGACGTTTGATATCAATGGATTGACCAGCGGTTACCAGGGCGCAGGTTCCAAAACGGTGCTGCCGTCCCGCGCGAGTGCGAAATTCAGTTTTCGACTCGTCCCCGATCAGGATCCGGATGAAGTCGGTGAGAATCTGCGGAAAATGCTGCAGTCAATCTGTCCGCCCGGCATTGAAATGGAATTAGCGAGTCGTGGCGGAACAAAGGGCTTTGTCCTCTCGCTGGACAGCCCATTCATGCAGGCCGCGTCACGGGCAATCGAACACGGATTCGGTCGCAAGCCGGTCTTCATTCGTTCCGGCGGCAGCATTCCGATCGTCAATTCATTCAGCCACCTGCTCGGAATGGACACACTGCTGTTGGGCTGGGGACAGAACGATGACAATCCCCACGGTCCCAACGAAAAATTTTCTCTCGACGATTTTGCCCGCGGCATCCGCTCGAGTGCTCGACTGTGGGATGAAATTGGCAAGGTATCTGTTTGAAGAAAACGGATTTCGCCCACGGCCCGAACGCTTCCATCCCACAATAAATCAACCCAGCCACCAGACCGAATCCCAAATGAAAACAATTGGGCTGTATTACTTAGCACCACCCGTTTTGCAGGCACCGCTGATTCCGCAAGACGAGCAGCCTGACGAAGAACATTTTGACGCACCCGTACCGCAGTCGGGTCCGCAGCCGTTGGCCAGAGTCTCGGCAAATTTTCGGAAGCGAACTTTCTTTTCGTATTCGACACCCAATTCATCGGTCAGGTCGTGGACCTGATCGGAGACTTCACCCAGAAAATAGAAATACACTGACTGACCGTCAAACAGATGTTCAACATCGACCAGAACCGCGTCTAGCCCGCGTTGTTCCAACAGACGGTTACAGGCAGTAAAGGCCTTGTCGCGGAACCGATGGATGCGATTGATTATCAGTCGATCGTCGGGTGTTACTGGCCGCAGCAACTGACCGTCCAGATCCTGACCAGTGTCGTTTCGATCCAGCGGACACAGGACGCTGCCGACTTCCAAGCCGCGATCGGTGCGGCAAATGACTTCATCATGCCGCACGAATTGCCTGCCGTCGACCGAAGAGAATCTGCCGATCTGGCCCAGCAGTCCAATTTTTACCAAATGGGAAACGCCCAAATCAGGCTCCAAACAGAGGTGTGTGTCGACGAAACCGCACATATACTGGTATCATCGAATTCCAAATTGTAACATAAATCGAGAACCATTTCCAAACGGACCTTTTAAACAACCATCAGGCTCAGTCAGCTTTTGGGGCAGGCACTCAATTATAGGCGACCGGCAGGTGAAAACATAACTGTAGGGCGAATTGCTAATTCGTCCGATACAACGCAAGGCCAATAAGCAATTCGCCTTACTGACAAACTGACACTTGCCGGGCGCCTTAATCGCCGAAACTCAGAAACTGGCGATTCCGCGCACATCAATTAGAGATTTCAATGTTGTTATCCACCAACACACATTTTGGCGAATTGGCCGAACAGGTTATTGTCGGACACGAAATCGATGAAGCGACAGCCCTGTCAATTCTCAATACGCCAGACTTGGAAATCCTCGATTTACTGTCGGCAGCCTACAAAATTCGGCACCACTATTTCGGGAATTCTGTCCAACTCTACTTTCTGATGAATGCCAAGAGTGGGTTATGTCCGGAAGATTGTTCGTATTGTTCCCAATCAAAGATATCAGACGCTCCAATCGAAAAATACAATCTGCTGGATCGTGCGAAACTGCTGGACGGAGCCCGCGTAGCGTTCGAACGACAGTCGAAAACCTATTGCATTGTGATTTCAGCTCGCGGACCCAATGAGCGGGAAATTCGCGCGATCGAAGAAATTGTGCCCGAGATCAAATCAAAATTCAATCTGAAAATTTGCGCCTGTCTGGGATTGCTGAATCAGGAACAGGCAAACCGGTTGAAAGTGGCGGGGGTCGATCGGGTGAATCATAACTTGAACACGAGTAGCAACCATTACGGTAATATCTGTTCGACGCATACCTACCAGGACCGGATCAACACGCTGGGCCATGTTCGCCGGGCGGGCATGGAAATCTGTAGTGGCGGCATTCTTGGTATGGGAGAATCTCAGCAGGATATCGTGCAGCTGGCGTTTCACCTGCGCGAGTTGAAGGCTGAATCGATCCCGCTGAATTTCCTCAATCCAATCGACGGCACGCCGCTGGCCGGTCGGAATGATCTGTCCCCGTTAATTTGCCTGAAGACGCTGGCCATGTTCCGGTTCGCCAATCCGGAGCGGGAATTGAGAATCGCGGGGGGGCGTGAGCTGCATTTGCGATCTTTACAGCCGCTCGGACTCTATGTGGCCAACTCAATTTTTGTTGGAGATTACCTGACCACGAAGGGGCAGCCGCCGGAAGCGGATTATCAAATGATCACCGACCTGGGCTTTGAAATCACCAGACACGAACAATTTATCCACTCAAAGGAATCCTAATGAAATCCAAACTGACTCTAATCATCGTAACGGCGGTTCAACTGATGGTGCTATCCAACATGAGGGGCGATGAAGGCATGTGGTTGTTCAATGAATTGCCCATGCAACATCTGAAAGCGAAACACGGCTTCGAGCCGGACCCCAATTGGATTGAACACCTGATGAAATCATCGGTTCGTTTCAATGTCGGTGGCTCCGCATCGTTTGTTTCCGGCAATGGACTGGTGTTGACCAACCATCACGTCGGTTCCGACACGCTGCATAAACTTTCGGACAAGGATCACAACTATTATCGCGACGGTTTTTTGGCAAAAACGTTCGATCAGGAATTGAAGGCGCCTGATCTGGAATTGAACCAACTGGTCAACATCCAGGACGTCACAAAAGAAGTCAATGCTGCCGTGAACCCCTCGATGTCCCCCGGCGATGCTGCTCCGGCACGGCGGGCTGTCATCGCGAAAATTCAGAAAGCGGCGCTGGACGAGAGTGGCTTGCGCAGCGATGTCGTCACGCTGTACGGAGGGGGCCGGTATCATCTGTACCAATACAAAAAATACACCGACGTTCGACTGGTCTGGGCCCCCGAAACCGCGGCCGCATTTTTTGGCGGCGATGCGGATAATTTTGAGTACCCACGATTCAACCTCGATGCCACCATCATGCGAGTTTACGAGGATGGCG
>JBGSXT010000699.1:0-4629 GCA_041751295.1 Mariniblastus sp. | reverse complement strand
CGGATTTGCCGCGTCGATTTCGTTATTAATCCATTGCATCAAAGACCAGCCATCGGGATTATCTCCTTGCACTGTTGTGCGGATGTTCAGCGTTGAATCCCAGCGGAAACCGTCAACATGGTAGTCGGCAATCCACTCGATGGCGTTATCGCGAATGTATTGTCGCACTTCGCCCCGGCCATAGTCGGGACGCGTGTCGCCCCACTGCGTAAACGAACGCTCATCCTGATAAAAAAATATCCCGCCAAAAATACCTTCGAAGAAGCCGTCGAAACGCCACAGGTCCATATCGTTCGGCCCGTAATGGTTATGTACGACGTCCAATAAAACCGCCATGTCGCGTTCATGCGCCGCATCAACAAATCGTTTGAAAGCCGCCGGGCCGCCGTAAACCGATTCGACCGAAAAAGGATAACTCGGGTTATAGCCCCAGGAATAATCGCCGGGGAATTCGTTGACCGGCATCACCTGGACTGCATTGACGCCGATCGCTGCAATATCATCCAATCGTGCAACCGCATCGTCGAAATTTCCCGGTGCCCCGCCGGGTTCGTCGTTGATTGTGCCGACATGCATTTCATACAACACGACCTCATTCCAGTTCGGAATCACAAAGTCGTCGTCCGTCCAGTCAAATTCCGGATTGACTACGATTGAATTTCCGACCGAACTTCCCAGCTGTTCCGCCCGGGGATCGTTCTTCCACAGCGTCTGGTCGTTGTTTCGAATGACGTATTTGTACTGACTGCCCGGCCCAACGCTGCGAATATCGATCGACCAGTTTCCATTTTCTTCCGATTGCAGTTGTATGTTGTCGGGATTGTATCCGTTGAATGTACCGGCCACATTGACTGTTTCGGCAAACGGAGCCCAAGTGCGAAACGTGGTGCCAGCCGAATGGACGATGGATCCCATCCCCGGGACTGAGGAGGGGGTGGACACAATGGACTTCATCAGCACGAACGTGGTGTCAGTTCGAGCGTGCACACTGTAAAAATAACTGCCGCTGCGAATTTCCGGATCGGATGTTGTGTCCACGACCACCGTTTCGTGCAATTGACCAATGGCTCGGGTGAACGCTGGACCCTTTGGAAATTCTGGATCAAGATACGGGCGGAAATCCCAAAAGTTGAGACTGGGCGCTTGGCCAAATCGCACATACAAATCGGGATTGCCCTGGATGGCAAACAGCTTGAACGTCGCCTGGCTCTCCCAGTTTTTAACGTTTACAGCCAAATGTAACCATTGACCTTCAGACAGGGTGCGAATTTGGAAATCGGGATTTGTCGATTGTCGAGCCACCAATGGCTGGACGGACAGTGCAACAAGCCAGGCAAGGACAACCACTGACTGCATCGGAACAATACTTGAAATCAGTTTGAACATCAGTTTTCGGCGAATTCCTGGTTCGTGACACTTTGGAACTTTAAACTAAATCAGTTTGAATGGAATCGAAAGACGATTTTTGAATTTTCATGCGGTTTTTTTCTAGACAATTTTCTCACAAATTCTGTCACAAGCGGGTTTTGCACTCCTGCCATAAATTTTGCGGATTATTATGATTTTCTGGTGGCAATTTCTGGTCGAATGCGCCTTGAACTACTGTACGGGTACGTATTTTCGCGTTAGCGCCTGCGAATCCGCCTGGAAAATGAAATCATTTCTTCACATTGAGGTAACTCCAATGAAACGAGTTTGTTCCGCCCTGTTCGGGCTGATTTTGATGACTTCCTGCGTTAATGCACAGATTGTTGTGGATGGCGTGCTTGATGATGATTACTCATTGGCAGCTGTTCAAACCACTCAAACGGGATTTGGAAATGCAGTGGCTCCAGACTATTTTGGGAGCGAACTGGACGCCCTGTATACGGCTGTGGAAGGATCTCGAATTTTTGTATTGTTAACCGGCAATTTGGAAGGCAATTTCAACAAACTGGAAGTCCTTTTTGATTCCGTTTCCGGCGGCGAAAATTCGTTGAGTTCGATTCCCCAATACGATTTCCTGGCCGGCGGTGGTCCCAATTGGCAAAGCCAATTGCTGGGTGGCCTAATATCCGGCGGGCCCGGTTGGACGTTTGACCCCGGTTTTAACGCAGATTATCATCTCATTTGTCGGCGAGGATTTGACGGTAAAGCTGGAAATGTGCTGGACGTTGATTTCGTCGATCGGATGGGCGGTGGTGCAGCGATGGTGCCCGGCAATTCCAATCGGGCTCCGTTTGACTTTGACTCGCAGACTGGCGCCGGAACTATCCAAGTCGGCGATCTGGGAAACAATTCATCTGGAGATGCGATTTCCAATCCGATTTCATTTGGCATGGATAACAGCAACGAGTTGGGCGTAGGCGGAGATCAGTCGATGCCCGCTGACCAGGCTGCGGCGGCGGCAGTAACCACCGGATTCGAATTCTCGATTGACGTGTCTGATTTGGGACTCAATCCGGAGATGGCAGGAGTGATCAAAATCGTTGCTGCCGTCAATGGCAGCAGCCATGATTATCTTTCCAATCAGGTTCTTCCCGGGCTTCCTGCACTGACGACAAACCTCGGAGGTGACAATACGGGAGCGTTCATCGGAGATCTTGGATTTGTAAGCTTTGCATCGTTGGCTGGTGAGCAATTTTTCTGTATCGAGTACGGCGGTGGAATTCTTGTCGGTGACGTCAATGGAGACGGAATGGTTAACCTTTCCGACGTGCAGCCTTTCGTAGCGTTGTTGTCGGCGGGAGGATTCCTTCCGGAGGCCGACATCAACGGCGACGGAGTGGTTAGTCTGCTTGACGTTGCTCCATTTGTTCAACTATTAAGTGGCGGCTAGGGATTTGGGTCCAAGATTGAACATTCTTTTCCATCGTTCGATGGAAAATGGCTGTTCTCGGAGTCAATTCGTATTAACATCAATTGAATAATTGAATTTTGCGTCGTGTGCCGCAGTGACCATTTGTTAAACAACTCATGAGGATTTTGAAATGAAAAAGTATGTTATCGGAATTGCCATTGTGGGAGCACTTTTCGCTTCCACGGCACAAGGTCAAGTACTCGACGGTTCGATCAGTGGAGACAATTACGGCAGTGCCGTTTCGGTTCAAACGGTCGAGACAGGATTTGGTGACAATTTCAGCGAACTGAATGCGGCCTATGGTTTTGTCAGTGGCGGCAATCTGTATTTGACGCTGACTGGAAACCTGGAAAGCAACTTCAACAAATTGAATATTTTTATCGACTCGGTGGCTGGCGGTGAAAACGTGATTTCCAACGACGTCGGCAATGGTGGATTCAATCCAACCAATGATGGCTGGGCCAGTAACTACGCAGGTTTGACGTTCGACGCCGGGTTTGCCGCAGACTACTTGATTATTACCAGAAACGGTGGCACCCAGTTTGATTTTGATTTCAATTCCGTTGGCAATACGTCGGTGGTTGACACCGCCGGCAATATCTTTGGCGGTTCAACCCAAGGCGCAAATTCGAATGTTGGAGCTAACGGATTTGGAGTTGGCTTTAACAATTCGAACGCCGCCGGCATTGTTGGCGGGACGGGCGCAGCGGATCAAACCGCAGCCCAGTTGGTTCAAACTGGCCTGGAACTGATTATACCCCTGTCGGCGATCGGTAATCCATCAAACGGAGATACGATTCTGATCTCAGCCCAGATCAACGGTTCCAACCACGACTTTCTTTCCAATCAGATTTTAGGAGGCTTGGCTCCACCTCAAGGCAATTTGGGTGGCGATGGATTCGGTAATTTCACTGGCGATTTGAGTGGGATCAACTTCAACAACTTCGCTGGCAACCAGTTTTTCGCGATTCAGGTTACGGCGATTCCTGAACCCTCTGCATTTGCGATCTTGGGAGTCGGTGCACTCGCGCTGGTTCGTCGCCGACGATAACAGCAAGTTGAAACCTGACGAAATCGTCAGTAGTTTAAATGAATTTGAATCCTGCATCCGCATCGGGTGCAGGATTTGTTTGAAAATGAAAGGACCTAACGACAGTCATGAGCCAGGTCGAACATAGCGAAGCGGTTGTTCGATTGTTCTCTCAGCATCAACGCTGGCTGTCCGGGTATCTGATGGCTCTGACGGGCAATGCCAACGACGCCGAAGATGTTTTTCAGGAAGTCTGCGTTGTGATGTGGCAGGAACATGAAAAATTTGAAATCGGCACCAATTTTGTCAGTTGGCTCAGCACGATCGCCTATCATCAGGTCCAAAAATTCTGGCGCGAAAGGAAAAACCATCGCAATTTCCTCCGGCAGGGAATTCTGAGTCAGATTTCCGAATGCCTGACGCAGGACGTTGAGCTGCAGGAATCGCGGCGTCAGGCATTGGGTCACTGTTTGAAAAAGCTGGCAGAGTCCGATCGCCATCTAGTCCAATATCGGTACTCGGATCGAAAAATCACCGCCAAGGCCGCAGCGCGCGAATTGGAACGGCCGATCGGCTCGGTTTATAAGGCACTTAACCGAATCCGCAAAACACTGTTTGAATGTGTCAGTCGAAAACTCAATACCGAGGGAGTGGTATGAACAGAAATGGCGCGAATGAACTGTTTGAATTGGCCAGCAGCATCTGTGAAGAATGCGCAACGAATGAACAGGTCTTGCGGCTGGAACAATTGCTTGACGAC
>JBGSXT010000698.1:0-1854 GCA_041751295.1 Mariniblastus sp. | reverse complement strand
GATACTCGATCAACAGCGACCGAATATTGGTGGCAGTCACGATTGCAATCGGGTTTTGTATGGGACTGGCGATACTCGGTTACTTCTGTTTGAAAACAAGGGAAATTGCCAGATGAACAATTCAACGTTTATTCGCAAAGCCGCCTACTGCGTACTGATCGCGATCCTATTGATCCCGCTTTCCCTGATTTCGCGCCCGGCGGCCTGGACGGCTTCGTCGAAGGGCGTCTCAGACGAGGGTGACGAAGGTGGCAAGTTGGCCCAGCTGCGTGATCAATTCGATCTGTCACAAGCGAAGCTGATGGAAATTGACCCTGCCAGCGAAACGATGAAGTTGGCGTCGGTTGGTTTGAAAGGGGTTGCCGTCAACATTCTGTGGATGCAGGCGGTGGAACATCGCAAACGGCAGAATTGGGACGCCTTGAGAGCAACGCTGAATGCGCTGATAAAAATTCAACCGAATTTCATTAAGGTCTGGGAATATCAGGCGCATAACCTGTCGTACAACATTTCCGTCGAATTCGATGATTATGAATATCGTTACCATTGGGTCAAGGAAGGGATCAAGTTCCTGACCGAAGGGATTCCCTACAATTACCGAAATCATCGCATCACCGACCATCTGGGATTCTTCACCGGCATGAAGATCGGGCGGTCGGATGAAAAATCACAATTCCGTCGGCTCTTTCGCCGCGACAATGATTTTCACGAAGAGTTGTATTTGACCGATGGCCGCGGCGTCGATCCGGATTTGTACGACACGCGGGAATATGGCCACGACAATTGGAAAATGGCCTATCAATGGTACGACAAGTCACGCGGGCTGGTTGAAAAATACCCTGAGGAGCAGTATTTGAACGACATGATGTTCTACCGCAAACGGCCGATGCAGTTGATGAACCAGGGCCGTGGTTTGCAGGAAGAGTTTCCGACAGACGACATCATTCAGGAAATCTGGCGCGATGCGAGCCAAGAGTGGAAGGAATTTGGCCAGCGTGAGATTCGCAGTTCTAAAGGCATCCCGATTACCTTCGATGGCCTGGCGGAAATGCAATCGCAACTGATCCTGTTGCGCGATCAATTGGACGAACTGGTGCCCGGTTTTCGTGATGGTTATATGCAGGAGTTGCAAAATTCGATCGGGCTTTCGACGGAACAACTGGAGGCTCTCGGCATACCGCCCGACGAGCGGTCGGAAGAACAGGCGGTGATCGCGGCCGCGGCAGACAGTATTATCCTCAAACGCAGCCGGGGAATCGATCTAAGAATCGCGGAAAATGCCAGCCCCGGCGACTTGGTTGCTGCTCGCCGGTTGGCCGAACAAATCGAAAGAGTGATGACGCAAATGCAATTCGCCGAGTCCTATTCCGAAACCGTCAATTACAAGTACTGGGGCATTCGGGCGGAAACCGAATCACGGGATATCGCTGCCGATGCCCGCCGCGCGATGTACGCCGCCCAGGAAATGAAACGGAGTTCCGTTTTTGACGACGAATTTCAATACGATCGGGAAACCAAAGAAAAGAAACTGGTCAAACAGGGCGCGATTTCGCTGTACGAGGAAGCGTTTGCCAAATGGAAAACGGTGCTCGACGATCCACAGGTGAAAGGAACCGAGTTGGCAAATGGCGAAATTGTCGATGACTTGTTGGACGCGGCGGCAGATTACTACGACATGTTGAGAATCACTGGACGCGAGTGGCCGGAGAATTTTCCGTTCCAGGATTTTGTTGACGCTGAAGTGCTCAAGGGTGAACTCAAATTGCCGACTTCCCAAGATGTCGCCGACAGAATCAGTGGACGGACACCGCCAGATCAAGAGGAAGAAGTTCCTGAACCGGCGGCCGACAATGG
>JBGSXT010000697.1:0-9065 GCA_041751295.1 Mariniblastus sp. | reverse complement strand
CACCAGTTTGAAGACGTAGGCTGTTGCAATCAGAATGGCAAGGTGCTGTGCCAATGAAACGCCCTCCGCAGGCGGCGGCAGGGCCTGCGCAACGAATTGGGTGATCAGGATCACGGCGACCGTATCGACGATTTGACTGATCAGGGTTGAACCGTTGTTGCGCAGCCAAAGGTGCCTGCCGCCTGTCAGCTTTTTCCAAAAATGAAACAGGTACACGTCGCAGAATTGGGCGGCCATGTAGGCAATCATGCTGGCCACAACGGCGCCGAATGCCATTGATCGTATCCGGTAAAAGGCAAACCCTTCGTTGTCGACCAACCGCCCGTTTTCAATCGTCATATTTTCAATCGCGGGTAAACCTGTACTGGGGTCCATGACCGGAACCTGAGGCAAAATGCCGCCGAGCCAAAGTATGAACAGGACCCAAATGTTCAAAATCAATCCGACCGTCACCACCCAATTCGCCCGGCGTCGCCCCCAGAATTCGCTGATCAAATCCGTACACAGGAAGGTGATCGGATAAGGGAGCACACCAACCGCGAGGGCAAACGGAATCTGCCCCCACTGCCCCCAATCCAGGGTCCAACCCCGATTCCCGTCGTTACTGAAACTGAACAGCACAATGAAACGGCTGATCCCGAGAATATTCAACATCGCCAGCGAGCCAAGAAAAATTCCAGCCAGCAGCAGGAAAACCCGCTCCCGCCGCGCGAACAACGCACTGGCCTCCAACGGATGATGATTCAGTTCTGGTTCGATGGCACGATCTGGTTTGGAATTTGCGGGTTTCATTGTTGGATCGGTCCTTCAGATTTGTAGTCAGTGTGTCTCGGAGTGGTTTCCTGTGCGAAGTGAAATCGAGGCGTTTTCATTTCCTGTCACTGACAGGAAATGCCCGTTTCAG
The DNA here is from genome assembly GCA_041751295.1 of Mariniblastus sp. GTDB lineage: Bacteria > Planctomycetota > Planctomycetia > Pirellulales > Pirellulaceae > Mariniblastus. The sequence continues at coordinate 8,161 of JBGSXT010000697.1, read as the reverse complement.
TTCCATGATTTTCGGCACTGGCATCGAAAATGGATTTGTTTACAATGTCCTCTCGTTCTTTGAGACACCGAATTTCGCCCGGCCAGCCGATGATTCTATCAGGTTGGAGTTGCCTTATCGCGCTGTCCCATAGTCCTTTCGAAAGGTTCGAGTGAGCACTGTCAATCATCTGCAATGTACCGCGCTGCACGAGTGGCATTCTTCCCATGCGGGACGGATGGTCGATTTCGCCGGCTGGTCGATGCCCGTCCAATACTCCAGCATTATTGAGGAGCATCATGCGACTCGTAAGTCGATCGGAATGTTCGATGTTTCGCACATGGGCCGGTTCTTTTTTAGCGGGGATAAGGTCGATTCGTTTCTCGATCGATTGACGACTCGTCGCGTCGCTGGCATGGAGGTTGGTCGGATTCGATATTCGCTGATGTGCAATGGCGCAGGGGGCATTTTGGATGATGTGCTGGTTTATCGATTGCCCACTGCGGAAGGTGGTTCTCAGATCATGATGGTTGTAAACGCCAGCAACCGCGAAAAAATCCGGAATTGGATCGAATCCAATCGATCGGATCAGGATCATTTCGAACTGCAGGATCGGACCTCGGAAACGGCGATGATCGCCTGCCAGGGGCCAAACGCAAATGGAATCGTAGCGGAAATCTGCGAACTTGAGCCGGAACAGTTAAAGTATTACACCGGCACGGCAACACAGGTTTGCGGCGCCGATGCATTCGTCAGCCGGACAGGCTACACAGGGGAAGACGGCTGCGAAATCATCGTCGAAAACGACCGGGCAGTTGAAGTTTGGGAAGAGATTTATAGCCGGGCGATCACGGTTCGAGGGAACGCCAGCGGTTTGGCCGCTCGTGACACATTGCGGCTGGAAGCGGCCATGCCATTGTATGGCCATGAATTGAATGAGAACATCAACGCGGCCCAGGTGAATATCGGGTTTGCCATCAACGTCAAAGACCGTGATTTTGTCGGTCGCAGCGCCATTTTGGCAGCCATGAAAGATCAATCGCTACCGCGCCGAGTTGGATTCGAATTGGAAGACCGCCGGGCGGCCCGACAACATTGCCCAATCGTGCAAAACGGTCAACCGATCGGCGAAGTGACCAGCGGTACGTTTTCGCCCACGCTTGAACGTTCGATTTCAATGGGTTACGTTCAGCCCCAATATGCGGATTTGAATACAGCGTTAACGATTGATATTCGCGGCAAGTTACACAATGCCCGTGTGGTCGAGTTGCCGTTTTATTCAAGATCAGCCAAACAGACCGTTAATTGAATCAGGCTGGAAATATTTAGACCTAAAAAAACGCTCGTGGGCCGGATGGATTGTCACCGCACGGACACCAACCAAAACCAGAAACTTGCCACGGAATTCGAATATGGACATAGCGGAATTGTTGTATGCCGAAACTCACGAGTGGACGCATGTTGCGGAACAGAATGGTGCGAAGATTGCGACGATCGGCTTGACTTCACATGCGATTGAAGCGTTAACGGATCTGGTGTACATGGATCTGCCCAGCGTTGGAACGGCAGTTTCAGCCGGTTCGCCGTTCGGCGAGGTGGAAAGCGTCAAAGCGACCAGCGACCTGTACAGTCCTGTCGATGGAGAAATCATTGGTGTCAACACCTCGCTGCCCGACCGATTGGAAACGTTGAATGCGGATCCTTACGGAAATGGCTGGATCATCAAAGTCAAAATCTCTGACGAGTCTTCGCTAAAGAACCTGATGAACCTTGAAGCCTACGAACAACTTTGCAGCGAATCCGATTGAGACGCGCCCACTTTTTCACCCTCGCAGTCCAGGCACTCAATGGCAACCGTCGTTACCGAGCCGATACCCGCATCCCGCCCCGTTGAAATGACATCGCTCCTGCAACACGATGATTTTATTCAGCGCCATATCGGTCCAGGGCCGCAGGAAATCGGAAAGATGCTGGCCGTTGTCGGTGCCCAATCATTGGCAGACTTGATCGATTCAACGGTGCCCGCCAGCATTCGTTTGAAGCGTGAACTGAAATTGCCGGAGCCAACTCAGGAACATGTTGCTCTGGAACGACTTCACGCCTATGCATCGGCCAACCAAACGTGGAAGTCGTTCATCGGGATGGGTTATTACGGAACCCATGTCCCGGCTGTTATCGCCCGCAACGTGTTGGAAAATCCCGGCTGGTACACGGCCTATACGCCCTATCAGGCGGAAATCTCACAGGGCCGATTGGAAGCCTTGCTGAATTTTCAACAAATGGTGATGGATCTGACGGCCATGGAAATTGCCAATGCATCGCTGTTGGACGAAGCGACCGCAGCCGCCGAAGCGATGTCGCTGGCGAAACGGGCGGGCAAGAAACAGACCAACCGATTCTTTGTTTCCACTGATGTCCATCCGCAAACGATTGATGTCGTCAAAACGCGGGCCAGATATTTTGGCTTTGAAATCGTCGAAGGCCCGATTTCAGAGTTCCCAACCGGCGAAATCTTTGGTGCCTTGATCCAGTATCCTGGAACCACCGGCAACATCGTTGACGTTGAACCATTCATTGAACGGGCTCATCAGCAAAATGCGATCGTCGCTGTGGCTTGTGACCTGCTGAGCCTGACGCTGCTCAAACCACCCGGCGAGATGGGAGCGGATGTCGCGATTGGCAACACGCAACGATTTGGAGTGCCGATTGGATTTGGTGGTCCCCACGCCGCGTTTTTCGCAACCCGCGATGACTTCAAACGGTCGATTCCCGGCCGAATCATTGGCGTATCCAAAGATACACGCGGAAATACGGCTCTGCGGATGGCCATGCAAACCCGTGAACAGCACATTCGGCGGGACAAAGCGACTTCCAACATTTGCACCGCTCAGGCACTGTTAGCAAACATGGCCGCTTTCTACGCAATTTATCACGGGCCTGCTGGACTCAAGACCATCGCCTTGCGAACCCATCGGTTGACCCGGCAGTTCGCCAGTGGACTGGTCAACGCCGGAATGACATCGGGACTTGGCCTCGAGAATCCAGCGTTCTTTGATACTCTGTCCATTCGAACGGACGATCAATTGTCCATCCTGGTGCGCGCGGATGCCGCACAACTCAATCTGCGTGTGATCGACGGCCAGCGACTCGGCATCAGTTTTGATGAAACGACAACGATGGCCGACGTCCAGAATCTGTTGCAGGTCTTCACGGGGACGGATGTCGAGTTGGACGACATGGACGACGAATTTGGTTTCCCGCAGGAACTGCAGCGGCAGTCCCCCTTTCTTGAGCATCCGGTATTTCATCGCTATCACAGTGAAACGGAAATGCTGCGTTATTTGAAGCGCCTGGAAAATCGGGACTACTCGCTTACCCATGGCATGATTCCACTTGGTTCCTGCACCATGAAGCTCAATGCAACCAGTGAAATGATTCCGATTACGCGCCCCGGGTATTCTGATATCCATCCCTTCGCGCCGGCTCAACAATGGCCCGGATATCGGAAAATGATCGACGAATTGGAGCAATGGCTGATCGAACTTTCAGGTTACGATGCGATTTCGCTGCAACCTAATTCGGGTGCCCAGGGGGAATATGCCGGCCTGTTGGCGATCCGCCGATATCACGAGAGTATTGGTCAGGGGCATCGAGACATCTGCCTTATCCCCAGTTCGGCTCATGGTACCAATCCCGCCAGTGCGACGATGATGGGCTTGCAGGTGGTGGTCATCAAGACGGATGCCAACGGCAATGTTGATATGGCCGACCTGCGGCAGAAGGCGGTGGAACATGCCGCAAAACTGTCCAGTCTGATGATCACCTATCCCAGTACGCATGGAGTGTTTGAAGAGACGGTGCGCGAGGTCTGTGATATCGTTCATGATGCTGGAGGTCAGGTCTATATGGACGGCGCGAACATGAACGCACTGGTGGGCGTGACGTCACCCGGACTGATTGGAGCCGACGTTTCACACATGAACTTGCACAAGACATTTTGCATTCCGCATGGCGGAGGGGGACCGGGAATGGGGCCCATTGGCGTGAAGAAACACCTGGCACCATTTCTGCCGAATCATTGTCAATTGCGGGTGCAGGAATCCGGGGTTGCTGAGCCAAACGCCGTTTCCGCAGCTCCGTTTGGAAGTGCATCGATTCTGCCCATTTCCTGGGCCTACATTCAAATGATGGGAGGCGAGGGACTGACGCGAGCTACGCAAGTCGCCATTTTGAATGCAAACTATGTCGCCAAAAAACTGGAAGGCGCTTTTGATGTGTTGTATCGGGGTCGCAACGGCCGCGTCGCCCATGAGTGCATCATTGACATTCGACCGATCAAGGAGGCCACCGGAGTTACGGAAGAAGATATCGCCAAGCGTCTGATGGATTACGGTTTTCATGCGCCCACTATGTCCTGGCCAGTCCCCGGCACGATCATGATCGAACCGACAGAAAGTGAATCGAAACGGGAGCTCGATCGATTTTGCGCCGCGATGTTGGCCATTCGCGATGAAATTCGGGCCATCGAATCAGGATCGATTGCCGTTGAGGACAGTCCGCTGCGACACGCTCCGCATACGCTCGCTGATATGGTTGACGGGAACTGGCAGCGCAAATATTCGCGGCAACAGGCGGTCTGTCCCGTTGACGATCAGATTGGTTCCAAATTCTGGCCGACCGTTAATCGAATCGACAATGTCTACGGCGACCGAAACTTTGTTTGCGACTGTCCGCCCGTCTCGGCCTACGAAGACGATTGATTCCATCCAACCAAGCCGCCCGACTGCTGATCGATCCAGCCGGCGACGGTGCCTGGAACATGGCGGTCGACCAGGCAATTCTGCAGTCCGTTGCCAGCGCCGCGCGACCGGTATTGAGAATTTACCTTTGGCACCCGGCGACGTTGTCCCTGGGCTACTTCCAGTCCTTCGATCAACGCAGCCAGCATCCGGAGAGCACAGGTTGTCCTGTCGTTCGCCGCTCATCGGGCGGGGGGGCGATTCTGCACCATCACGAATTGACCTACAGCCTCTGTTTGCCAGCCTCAAATCGCTGGGCAAAAAAAAACACCGAGCTTTATGCCAAAGTTCACCGGTGCATTTTAGCCGCCTTGAGCCAGTTCTCGGTTGATGCCGAATGCTACGCGCGATTGCCAGCAAGTGGTGTCGGAAATTCGGACCACTTCCTCTGCTTTGAACGTCGTTCGGACGGCGATCTGATACTTGACGGATTCAAAATCGTGGGCAGCGCGCAGCGAAGGTCGCGGCATGCCATAATTCAACATGGTAGCATTCTGTTCGGTCGGTCTGAATTTGCGCCCCAGTTGCCGGGAATCAACGATCTCGCCAACGGAATCGTCGACGAAACAGCGTTCGTTACGTTAATGATTGATATTGTCTGTGAAAATCTGCGAATCGTTGTTCAAACCGAGCGGCTGTCCGAGCAGGAAAACGAACTGGCAAGGCAGATTTGCGAGTCCCGATTCGCGAATGACGCCTGGACACGACAACGGCATTAAAACGAATGAAATCGACAACCAGCCGTGGCAGCAGGACTTGATCCAGATGACAATAGACAATGGACGAGTCCGATCCGGCAGGCAAACAAGTCGACGACAGGCGATTGATCGAAGCGAGAAGAGCAAATGGCAATTTGACATTAAACAATTGTGAAAGATAATGACTACGGGTCGAAAAAGAGGCGACAACTACGTAAAACAGGTTTTCGGGTCTTAAGGCGCCGAAGATTTGTTTGCAAATGCAGCGTGCATGATGCCGTAGCCATATCGTTTTGCAGGATCCTGTTGATTCGCAAAATGTGTCGTTACTTTTGAGGTCTCGCGGATGAAATGGAAGAGGGTAAAATCGGGATGCAAGCGGTTCTCAAAGTGGTTGGAGGCAAAAACGACGGCAAGGCAATCAAAATTACGGTGCCGGAGTTTATTATTGGTCGGGGAGAAAGAGCTCATCTGCGACCTTCCAGCGATATGGTCAGTCGAATGCACTGCGCCATTCGATTGAAAGATGGCAAAGTTGAAATTGAAGATCTTGGCAGCCGTAACGGTTCATTTGTTAACGACCAGCAGTTGGCCGGAATTCATCTGGCCCAATCCGGCGACCGCCTTCGAATTGGGCAGCTGAATTTCGAAGTGATCATTGACCCCAGTCTGGCGGGAATCAAGAAGCCTCCGGTCAAGGACGTTGCCGAAGCCGCAGCCCGCACTGTCGAGAAACCGAAACCGGCAAACTCCGAGAAATTCGAAGACAATATTAATGACTGGCTGTGTGAGCCGGATGACCGACCGTTGGATAACTCGACCGGTTCATCGGAAACAGTTCAGTTTTCCCTTGAAGATATCGACGCGATCATTGGCAACGCGGAAGCAGCTGCCAAAAAGGCGAAAGTCGATGCAGCATCCGGTGTCAACAATGTCGGCAAAGAGGGCGATTCCGATGAGGAAGACGACGGCTCGGCCAAAAAAATGAAGAAGAAAAAAGAGTTTGGCAAATTGCCTTCGCTGCCCAAATTCAGTCACGATGATTCAACGTCGGCAGCCGGCGATGTGTTGAAGAAATTCTTTAATCGCAGGTAGCGTCCGGTTCAAACAAACAACGATCAGGCAGCTGTTATCCTGGTTAACCGATTTGGACCCGGCGCCCCAGCAGCCAGTCGTTTAATCAAAATAGTAGGTTTCAACGCATATTTCGCACGTTAAATTCCCAATGAGCCCGAATCCGGCTCGAATAGACATTATCGAAAACGGGTGAAAACGGGTATTCTAAACCTGGTTCGGCCGTTGAAATCAAAGTTAATTCGGCAGAAAACGTTGGGGAGACTGTTTTGGCCAATGAACTATCAATGCTGGTAAATGAATGTCTGGCAGGCGACCAAATTGCGCTGCGGGAATTGGTAAACCGGTTTCGTGGCCAGGTTTACGGGCTCTGTTATCGCATGTTGAGGCAGAAAGAAGACGCCGAAGATGCAACCCAGGACACAATGTTGCGAGTGGTTAGGAATCTTCATCGCTGGGATCAGGATCGCGCGTTTGAACCATGGCTATTGACGATCGCCGGCAACCGTTGCCGGACCCGGTTAGCGATCCGGGTTCTCCGTCCAAACAATGTATCGCTCGAACATCCAGTACCGGATTCGCGCGCGGTCGATGATAACGCGCTGCTGTTAAGCGAAGAGATCGATCTGGCGCTTACCGGAATGAGGCCCGAATACCGAAACGCTTTCAGGCTGTTTCATGAAAAAGAAATGGGTTACGCGGAGATCGCTGAAACCATGTCAATTCCATTGGGTACCGTTAAGACATGGGTTCATCGTGCCCGACAGGAAATAGTTGCCAAATTGAGAAAACGGGGTGTGTTTGGTGATCCAAAATTGCCAACAATTTGATCAGCGAATTCAGGATCTGATGGATCGTCGGGTCGATCCGGAAACTGACGATTTGTTGTGCGCCCACGGTTCGGTCTGTAACAGTTGTCACGAATCGCTGATGGCCTATTCAATCCTGCACAGTCAGTTCCTGAACGATTCCGATTCAATGAAAATCAGACTCTCGAATCTGGAGCTTCAGGAATTGGCGATCCGCAATCGTCGCCAACCCAATTCGTATCGGCTGTTTGCCATCGCAACGAGCATTGCGGCCATGTTGTTGCTGTTTGTCGCGTTATCTACGGAAAAATTTGCCAATCTCGGCCAGGCAAACCGGATTGCCGTGCCTGCTGAAAACGTTGGAATTTCCCACGATTTATCGCAACTTCCGTCTGCCAACCCGATATCACTGGTTCAGTTTCGGGAGAGCTTGAACCAGATTGACTTTTACGCCTACTCTTCCGAATTGCCAGGCGTACGACCCTTTAAGTCGCTTTCGCAATGTTTCGAGTGGCTGCAAAGGTCTTGGCTGAACAAAAACCGGGATGAAATAACGGAACCGGATCTTGGCCGATTGAACTTCCCGAACACTGATTTTCGAAGCGCCAACGAACTTGCCTTGGCAGCTACGGCCTGACAGCGTAATGGTGGGTCGGCGCTTGCGGCATAGCTTCAAAACAGTGAATCGTTTCAAAACGGTCCTGCGCCAACAACATCGCAGGCCGTGGTCCGCTTGACCCACCCTACTTGGCTACTTGGCTGTTTGTGGTTGATTGAAGTAGGGTGGGTCAAGCGAATTTTG
>JBGSXT010000696.1:0-2839 GCA_041751295.1 Mariniblastus sp. | reverse complement strand
AAATCCACTCCGTTCTCGTAAGTCAATTCCGTAACCCGACTGTCAAATCCGAAAAAGCGGATCGCAATACGGTTCTCCTGCAACTGATCGATCAGCGCCCGGTTGTCGTCGAGAATCTGTTTGATCGCCCCAAATCGCGTCGAATTATCCGACCGATGTGGCAATTCCATCGAACGCGAAGTGTCAATCAGAAAAATCAATACCGCCGATTGACTGCGCTCGATTTGTTGCACACAGCCAGGCCGCAACGTAGCGATCAGGGCCAGCAAAATGACTCCCAACCGCAACAATGTCAGACTCAGACGTCGCCGCCACGTTAACGCGACAAAGCCTGGGCCCAGGAATAGCAACAACAACAGAATCACCGCAACAATCGCCAGTATCGTCGGTGACACGATTGGTTGCAGCGTCCAATTTTGAATGGGAGATGTTGCGATCATGAGTAGAAACGATTGGACAACAGATATTCTACGCCCATGACAACGACCAAAATCAGCAACAACAGCGAATAAAACTCCTGGCCGCGGCGGGTGGTTCCCTGTTGACGCTGAATTTGATTTTGTTGGGTTGCCAATTGGTAACGTCCGGCACCAAGCATCGCATCAATTTCAGCCGGTTCGATGCGGGTTAAATCCGTTTCGCCATTGGCAAGGTTGACACTGAAACCACGCAGCACTGGTCGTTCCAATTGCCCCTTCAGCCGATACTGGCCCGGCGAGTCGGTAAAACGATATCGCACAGATCCCTCGACGGCCGATAGTTTCTCCGGCGTTTGTTGAGTTCGAGGAGTAAAAATCCGATAGTCATTTGGAAAACGACGAAAATCATTTTTCAACCGCGCCACGTCGCCAACAATCAAGTTGATTCGATCGGATTGACTTTGTACCAGGTACTGGCTGATTTGCCGAACCAGCAACCACGCCGGCAGCGGAACACCGGTAAACAGCGAATTCCACGATCGGCGCCCCTCGACATTTTCGCTCTCGGTGATCGGCGTCGTCATGATGATGATCCGCCCGTCGCCAAGTTGCCGTTCAATGATCGCAGATTGGCCATTTCCATAACGCAATATCGTTTGCGTGGGGAGCTGTTCCCAATCTTCGTCCGGTTCGAGACCCCAATGCGTGAAAATCGGAAACTGATTCCAGGGCACGGCCGTTTCCCAGCTGCGAAAAGGAGCAAAAATCGGATGGACCAGATTGTCGGGGCTGACGAACAGATCAGCTTCCGGACGTCGCCATTGCCGCTTCAACTTACCCGTCAGAATCTTCTGCGCCGCTTCCGATTTGAAATTCTCATGCCCGACACCGCCGTCGGCCGCATTGGCACCCAGAAAAATCCCCAGACCATGCCCACTGCGGACGTAGTCCTGCAACATTACCCACATCGTTTCCGAAATCTGGGGCGTAGGATCGAGGAAAAACACCGCATCAAATGGATCGAGCCGACTTGGCAAATCGGTCTGCTGAACAACTTTGCAATTGAACAAACTGTTCTCCAAATCATCCGTAACAGCCAAAGTAAAATTGTCAGGCGTGATGTTTTCCGGATGAACCACCAGCAAATCCCATGACTCCACAACCTCGATGGTAAAATATCGGGTATCGTCGACCGCGAGCGAATCGTCACCGACGATTTCGATTCGGCCATGATGCACACCCAGCGGCAGATTTCCGGAAAATTTGAAACTGACCGGAGAACTTGAATCCTCTCGTATGTCAACGGTCTGAACGCGTTCGATAAATTGGTCAGGCAACAGAACTTCGCCGTCTCGAACGACAGGGCGAGTCTCGTCCGGCAATTCTAATCGAAATCGGACATTTCTTTGGGCGGCTTCGCCGCTGCGACCGACAGCTGTCGAAATTTCCAATTCTCCAAACCGGGTGATCGATTCGGTATTCAGTTCCAATGGCGCGAGCGTAAAATTCGCCGGTTCGTCCTGTCCGACATCAATCACAAAAACAGCGATTGCCGGATTGATGGCCAGTTCGGTGGCCAACGTGGGAACCGAATCATCCCAACTTCGTTTCGACAAATCGGTAACGATGTATATTTCTTTTCGTTCATGAACCGCCTCGTCCAGCAATTCCAGCCACTCAGCCACTCGACCAGGAAGCGAAACATTCTGAAAACCGGTTTCGAGATTATTCAATCGATTTTCGGCTGCGCCCAAATCGACGGAATAAAACGGGACTTCGTTGTCGGTGGCCAGCACGCAAACCTGACTGTCAGCCGGAAACTGACTAATCAACCAGTCTCCGATCTCTTTCGCCCGTTCCAGATTTGTCTTGTTTTCACGATTATATTCCATCCGGCAGGAATTATCGATCAGGATCAAGGCGGTTACCGGAGCCGCGCTGTCACCAATCAGTTGGGCCGAATCCGAATTCAAGAGTTTAGTCGTAGCCCAGCCACCATAGGCCAAGTGGCCCAGCAATAAGATCGACAGGGCCGATAGCAGCAGCTGATTCGGTTTCGCCGAACCGAACCAAACTAGCAGCAGCGCGATCAAAACGACCAAGGCCGAGATTGCCACTCCGCCCAGCGTCACCCATTGCCCAAACTCGCGTGACGCAACGGATGGACCTGCCAGCGCCGCCGCCATACACAGGATCAGCAGACAGCGCAGCATCAACAACAGAAAATGTTTCAGCCGCAATCGACTGCGATTGGCAAATTGAATCTGCCGCACGAATTTTAACGCGGGAAACTCGAGCACCTTGGCTTTGGGCTGCATCAGCAAATGCAGCAGAATCGGTAACGCCAGCAACGCGCCTCCCAAACCCAGTACAATTGCGTTGGCCCACAGCATCGCTCAACACCTCGCCCGGCGGCTGTG
>JBGSXT010000695.1:0-2767 GCA_041751295.1 Mariniblastus sp. | reverse complement strand
GGTGGCATTGACATCCAATTGCTGGGAATTGGTCGCACCGGACATATCGGCTTCAATGAACCCGGTTCGGATGAGAAGTCCGGAACGAGGTTGATCACGCTGGATCGTGTAACCCGAATCGATGCGGCCAGTGACTTCTGTGGTGCCGAAAATGTTCCCCGTCGCGCCATCACGATGGGTGTCGGAACGATCTTGAACGCCGATCGGATCATCATTCTGGCGATGGGCGAAAACAAAGCTGGTGTCGTTGCCAAAACGGTGGAAGGCCCGATGACCCCCACCATTCCAGCGACGTTTTTGCAACAGCACGGCAATGTGCAATTCTATCTGGATGAAGCGGCTGCCGCATCACTGACACGGTTCCATTCCCCCTGGTTGACTGGTCCAGTCGATTGGGATGAGCTGTCGATTCGAAAAGCTGTTATCTGGCTTTCCGACCGAATGTCTCGACCGATTCTGAAATTGACGGATGCCGATTACAACGAAGAAGGTCTACAGGATTTACTGGCCGAGTACGGGTCGGCCTACGAAATCAATTTGAAAGTTTTTCGCTGGCTGCAATCGACCATAACCGGTTGGCCAGCGGGTAAGCCCCGGGACAAGAAACGTCCTGGCGATCTGCCCCGTTCGCACGACGACATTTTTCCCAAATGTGTGATCGTGTTTTCACCCCATCCAGACGACGACGTGATCTCGATGGGTGGGACATTGATTCGATTGGCCGATCAGGGGCACGAAGTCCATGTCGCGTATCAGACATCCGGCAATATTGCTGTGTTCGACGACGATGCGATTCGATTCGCGGAATTTGCCGCTGATTTCTGCCGTGAATTCGGTGCGGTTTCGGAACCGATTGTTGAACTAGAATCGCACGTAGAAAAGTTCCTGAAGAACAAGAAGCCAGGACAAGTTGACAGTGATATTGTGCAACGCATCAAGAGCTTGATTCGCCGAGGGGAAGCGCGCGAAGGCGCGCGGTGTTGTGGAGTTCCGCCCGAACGATTGCACCATCTCGATCTTCCCTTTTACGAAACAGGACGTGTCAAGAAGAAACCGCTTGGCGAATTGGACGTTGGAATCGTTGTCGAATTGTTGCGCGACATTAGGCCCCATCAAATCTATGCGGCCGGAGATCTGTCGGATCCTCATGGCACGCATCGGACGTGTTTAAGCGCCGTCTTCCAGGCCTGCCGGCGATGTCAAAGTGACGATTGGTACTGCACGGCCGAAGTCTGGCTGTACCGCGGTGCCTGGCAGGAATGGCCCGTGCATCAAATTGAAATAGCCGTTCCACTAAGCCCTCAGGAAGTCGAGCGTAAGCGGATGGCGATCTTCAAGCACGAGTCTCAGAAAGATCGGGCGCTGTTTCCTGGTCCCGATATGCGAGAATTCTGGCAGCGGGCCGAATCCCGCAACGCCGAAACAGCCAAACATTACGATGCACTAGGACTGGCCGAATACCAAGCGATCGAAGGATTTGTACGATGGGATGGCCGCGACATTTAAATATTGGTATCCATTTCGTGTTGTTGCCATGCGAAGTAGGTCCCTTCTGCCGGAAGGGACCTGCTCAGTTTCAGTTCAATCGCACGTTTCAAAAAAGCTGATCGCCTGCAAGCATCCGTTCAATGTCCCACTCGGCAAGTGGGACGTACACTCGGCAAATGGGACGTAGTCCATTCGGCGAAACAGATACCGAAGTTTCGGCGATTTCCCTAGCCCGGCTGTTTTTGCGGGTTCTTTTTCATCATTTCCATCATCTTTTTGTGTTCGTCCTGGACTTTCATGGCCATCGTGTGGATTTTTTGGACGACTGCCGGATCGTCGGAGGTGACCAGAGTGATACTCCCGCCTGCGGTGTCCAATTCTTTCGTTTTTGCACCGGACTCCATCAACTGGCCAAACGACGTACAGAATTGGCAAATTTCCATTTTCGTGCCAGATTCCATTTTGGTAAAGGTCGCGTCCATGTTCTTCTTACAGGTGCCCCACATTGCTTTCATGTCTTCGGGCACGACCATCACCATCAACATACCGTTATCGATCTTGTGGGTTTCCCATTTGATCCTGTTCATGTCCATGCTCTTCATGCATTTGCAAATCGTGCAATTCTCCATGTCAAAGTATGGTTTTTCTTTGTCGTCTTGTGCAAACGACGTAGCTGCAAACGCCAACACTAACGCGAGAGAGAAAATGTTCTTCATTGTTTTGCTCCAAAGAGGTTGCCAAAATTGAAATGACTGCCCGAAATGGGGGACTCGCGAATTATATCGAATCCATTGGCAGTTCAACTGCCTTTTTGAAAAATCTGTATTTGCTTCGATTGAAATGTCATGGTACCTTTTGCCCATCGATCGAGCTGCGCCAACACATTCAATTCCACCTTAGGAATATTGATGGCAGGTTCGAATTTGGATGTGGCGTATTCACAATGTGTCGGAGAATGTTGAGAAAAAACAACATCAATGGCAGCAACCGATCCCCTGGTTGATTAACAAGACTTGGTTGCAATTTTTTCCAGGAATGTGAATCAAATTTTTGCGAATTTTCCGGTCGCCTGTCTGCGCAAAAGCTAGTCTTTCGTCGGCGATAACCGTTTTGAGCCAATCACCAGTTTACTAGCACGCTCTGCCAAACTCGGTCCTTCGCGGGCTGAAAACACCAACGAGGCGAATTCCAATGACGACCGAAACCATTCCAGTTCCCCAACCAGTCATTCAGTTGATCAGCCAAATTCAGTGCGAAGACATTCAACGTTTGCGCGAAC
>JBGSXT010000694.1:0-7420 GCA_041751295.1 Mariniblastus sp. | reverse complement strand
GAACCATTGCGACTGGCTGCCGCCCAATTTGAACAGCTTCTCGAGGATAAGCCCGATTCACCGGACATCGTTGCCGCCTATGCAGAATCATTGGGTCGGCAGTCAAAATACTTTTTCATTGCTGGCGACCGGCCCCAATCGCTGTCCGTTCAGAAGAAAGCTACGGATTTGCTGACGGTTTTAGTGAGTGAACATGAATCAGTCATTGATTATCAGTCGAAATTGGCCATGGCGTGGAAGAAGCTCGCGGAATTGCACAATGGCGTTGGCGATATCAACCTCGTGCTGAAAATGCTGGAACAGTCCGGACAAGTCCAGTCCCAGATTGTCGCACATGACCCTGGGAATTCACTGAATGTTATTGTACTCGCCGATATTTTCCTGTCACATTCCGACGCTTTGTGGGGAAGCAAACTGTATGAACAGGCGCTTGAAAAAGTTGAGCAGGCGATACCGTTGCTTGATCAATTGCTTGTGACCAGCCCTGAGAATGTACTGGGTGCTGAAAACCGGCACTTCGCGGCAGTAAAACGTGCTGAATGTTTGACCAAACTCGGACGCTTTGAAGCAAGTCTGGACGAATGGACAATTGCGCTCCGATTGGCACCCCCAATGATGAAAGAATCCACACAAGTCGGGACAGCAACCACCTCGATTCTTGCCGGCCAGTTCGTCGAAGGGACTCGTCTGATCGACGAGGTACTGGCGGGACATGACTCCGACCACCCAGTTCAAAACCAGTTGCTTGCGCGCTGTTCTGCTGCGTTTGCCCTCGCAGCCGGGCAAGCCTGGTCCCAGTCGGATCTGCCAGACAATGAAGCGACGGGTGAGTTCTACGCGCTTCGCGCTATTGAACTATTGGGGCAATTTCAACACAGGACAGGCGGAAAAGGCAGTTTCATTCACGAAAGTGCCGACCTGGATTGCCTCCGCGACCGGGCTGATTTCAAAGCGCTTCTTGCTGCGGCTCGAAACATGGATTGAACGCCCGTCGCGCCATTGATCGCATCGCGATTCAGGATTTTTCCGGGTGCCAGACCATCCTGCCTGATGGACTTTGGGTGAATTTTGCCAACTTCAAGAATCTTTTCGGAAACTGTGCCCGATTTGGGACGGCAGCGCAGTTCAGTATGGGGGGAACGGTTCTTCGTGATCAAGGCGAATGAATTGCTGACCGGAAATGAACACTCAAATCTGTGAATCGTTCCAGAGACCCGAAACGAAAACTCGATGTGCCATAACGCATTGGCGACGATTCTCGCTCGGCGATCATAGTCGGAAGTGAAACGTGCTGGCAATTTTTTTGAACCTTAACTTTACGCTTTATTCAGGTGATTTATGTCCAATTCAATCCTGTCACGATGCAGTTTTGTAGCGATTTCCGTTCCTATGATTTTTGCAATGGCGACAACCACGGCCAGAGCTGATTTGATCGTCAACGGCTCATTCGAATCTCCGATAGTTCCGGTAGGTGGGTTTACCAATTTCGTCGGTGGGTCAACCGCCATCACCGGCTGGACAGTCGTCGGCATCGAATCGTCAATTGTCAACGGTTCGATTAATGTTGCAGGTATCATTCTCCAGGCACAGGATGGAGATCAATGGATTGATCTCGCGGGCCAAAATTCCAATTCGCCGTCTAATGGAGTGAGGCAGTTCATTCCAACGGTGATTGGCCAATGCTACGAACTCAATTTTTATGTCGGTTCCGCAACAGGGGGAGGATTTGTTTTCCCTTCGACGGTGGATCTCAGCATCGACGGCGGCAGTCGCGTGAGTTACTTTAACCCAACAGGACCGTCAAACATGTTCGACTGGAAACAGTTTACAGTCCAATTTATGGCAACAACGACCACAACAAACATCACGTTTTTTAATGGCAGCGCTGCCAACAATTTTCTCTGCGCGCTTGACAATGTTTCTCTTGTCGCCACAGTCGTTCTGGGTGATGTCAACGGCGACTGCATGGTCAGTCTGTTGGACGTTGCTCCGTTCGTCGAACTGATTACGACCGGCGGCTTTCTGGTGGAAGCCGACATCAACGGCGACGGCGCGGTCAATCTGCAGGACGTTTCGCCTTTCGTCGATCTGCTGACCAATTAACCAGTCTGTACGAACAACCTTTGAATCGTCCGCAACATTGGACGACAGAATGCCAATAACATGCCTGTCTTTAGGCGCTTATTTAGGCGCTTCTAGGCGCTTATTTTTAATCAGTTTTTTCAGCCCCTGATGATTCATCTCAATTTTGGAAGTCCAGTTTTACCATTTACCCCGGAGTCAACCATGAAAAAGATCCCGCGTTCAAATCTGTCAATTTATCGGTCCCTGCTGCTTGTTTGTGTTTGGTCCGCGTCGTTCACGCAATTCTGCCACGCCGATGTCGTGCTGACCTTCGATCAAAACGGCATTATAGACTTCGCTACTCTCAGTCAGGCATACGGCGACCGGGTCGTTGCCACGCCGGATGAAAACAACAATCAGTACAATATCGTTCCTGGAATGGGATTCGGACTGACCCCGAACGTCTTGGCTGAATATTCCGGCGGAATAATGGCGGGACCAAGATTATGGACAATCGGATACGGTGATTTGACCAATATCTATTACAACGAAACTGATTTTGATTCGTTGCTCAGGATCACTTTGACGGCAGACCCCGGTTTTGAAGTCGGCGTGTTTGGATTCCAGATGGCGGCATTTGGCACCAATCCACCTGTGCCCGGCATCGATATCCGCGATTGCGACGGCAACGTTTTGTGGGCCGTCGGAAGTACGGTGATCAGCGGTACATCGCACAATGATTTTGAGTTCGCCGACGGACTGTTTTCGAATCAATTGACGATCAATGTCGACCTGTCAGGATTGGGAGGCAACAGCGACAACATTGGCATTGACAACATCCATATTGTCCAACGCAGTGTGCTGCTGGGCGATGTCAATCGGGATGGAATCATCACTCTTTTGGATGTGGCACCATTCGTAAATGTACTCACAAACGGTGGCTGTCAGGCGGAAGCCGACATCAACCTGGATGGCGTGGTCAACCTGCTCGATGTGGAACCCTTTGTCGATCTACTCACCGGCGGCTAACCGGAAAAATTCGATTTCGGCAGTTCGGCCAACTGCGGGGCGACAGGGCGAAGCAAGAACCACCGCCCACTTAAATGTTCAACCCGTGGTTCAAATTCTATCCGGCGGTGATGACAGCGTGCTGTTACACGAGGCAGAATCTGGAAGACCGGCAAACCACCAACCTGCCGGTTTTTTCATTGGGGCACGCGACAAATCAAAGGAGCCAGCGATACTTTCAGCCGTAGCAATCGAGCCGATATCAATAGCGACGGCGCGGTCAAACTGCTGGACGTCACGCCCTTCGTCGAACTGCTGACCAACTGAACCGTCCGTAAGTTCGACTATTAATCGGCAGAATTATTCGACGACAGAAAAAATAGAGTTTTGAAAGTTTACCATTTACTTTTAAGGAAAAATCATGAACTGTTTATTGAAATTGAAGACAGTAAATGCGTTGGCACTGTCAGTTGTTCGAGCTTCGGAAACCAGGAATCAAAATCGATGGATTGCAGTTGCGGCGATTTGGTTGTCCATGGCGGGGGGGCCATCGAACGCCAACGCGGATGATGTCGTGCTGCAAAACGCAACGGCCACGTTCTCCCAGACCGCTTTCGGCGGACAACCTGTCGGAGAAGCGATCGATGGAATTCTGAGCAACAACGATGGCTGGGCAATTTTTGATACTGTATCGGGCACCAACCCCCAAACCGCTGTCTTTGAGACTGTTATTGACACCGGCTCTCCTGGCGGTGTCAATCTGGAGTTTCAATTGCACCAACTCTTTACCATTACCGCCATTGAACACAATATCGGCAGGTTTCGCCTGTCGGTTACAGCCGACGATCGATCGGAATTTGCCGATGGCCTGGCTTCCGGCGGCGACGTGACCGCCAACTGGACTGTATTGACGCCCTATTGCGCGCTTTCAACCGGTGGCGCGGCATTGAGCGTTCTGGGTGACGGTTCCATCCTTGCCAGTGGCCCAAATCCGAGTACTTCAGTTTACAACATATTTGCGTTTGCACCGTTTGGCGACATCACCGGTTTTCGTTTGGAAGTCCTGGACGACAGCAGTCTACCGACCAATGGTCCCGGGCGGGCTTTCAACGGCAATTTCGTACTCACGGAATTTCTGGTGAATACCTTCGACGTGTTGCTGGGCGATGTCAACGGCGACTGTGTGGTCAGTCTGTTAGACGTCGCTCCGTTCGTCAGTCTGGTCACGAGCGGCGGTTTTCAGGCGGAAGGAGACATCAACGGCGACGGCGTGGTCAACTTGCTGGACGTTTCGCCCTTCGTCGAACTGCTAACCAACTGAACAGCCTTCAAGCTCTGATCACAACCTGGTCATCGACCTCAGCAGCCATTGCGCGAACAGGCATCTGAGACAACGGAGTCCTGGCCGATAAAATTGACGTCTCCACCAAAAACCGCGCTACCGGTGCATTTCGGGTCTTTTCACGCCCATCATTTCTTTCGACCGCTCAATTTCTACGAATTCCTTCGTTGACATCTACGAATTTATTCGTATAAAAGGAACTGGAACGGGATGCGCTGCGTCCAATGAATCAACCAACTGCACATGGAGACCAGATATGGCCAACAAGAAATTGCCCAAACCGACCGATGCCGAACTGGCGATCCTGGGGGTGCTCTGGGAACTGGGAACCGCTTCGGTTCGGCAGGTTCAGGAACGGCTGGAACCACAGCGCCGCACCGGTTACACAACCACTCTCAAACTGATGCAAATCATGCTCGAAAAAGGATTATTGAAACGGGATGATTCGCCGCACGCCCATGTTTATGAGGCTGCGGTCACGCGCGGCAAAACCCAGCGGCAGATGCTGGGTCAGATGCTCGACCAGGTTTTTGACGGATCGGCGCAACAACTGGTTATGCAGGCCCTCTCGACAAAAAAATCTTCGCCCGCAGAGCTCGCGGAGATTCGCAAACTTTTGGACGAACTTGAAAGGAACCAGAAATGAATGCGACTCTTCTTGAATCAATTGCGACTCACCCACTGGTAACATCGATTGGCTGGTCGCTGGTCCATTTTGTCTGGCAAGCGGCACTTGTCGGAGCAGTGGTTGGGCTGACGCTTGGAATCATGCGCGATAGGCCGGCTCGCTGGCGTTATCTGTTCGGACTTGCCGGGCTGGCGATCATGACCACGATACCGATCGGCACGTTCATTTATCTCATTTCTGCTTCTGCAGCCGATGACTGGAAATTCGTCACCCGAATGGACTCCATGAATCCGCAGAATGGCAAAAATAATTCCGCAACTCCTCCGCCGCGAGGCGATGTCGATGTGGTGCGAAATCTTCAGTTGTTTCCTCGTGACGGATCAAAAGGAGTCGGGGAATTCCCAGGGGCGATGGCCAACGTTGTCGATTCGAAATCAATGCGTGCATCGGTCGGCTGGATTTCAAAACTGCAGTCGTTGGCCCGCACCATGCAACCATGGCTCCCGTGGTGCGTCGTGGTCTGGTTTGTCGGTGTATCCTGTTTGGCTTGCCGACTGTTGGCTGGACTGCGGCGAGTATGGCTATGGCGCAGCAAAGGGAAGGAGATTGTCGGCGGTGATTTGGCTGGCACAGTCGCGCGTTTGTCGCGACAAATGAAACTGCGGCAGCCGATTCGCCTGCTGGCAACGGTGCGCGAAACGGTGCCGGCAGTGATCGGCTGGATGCGTCCAGCGATACTGATTCCGACCAGCATGTTGACTGGATTGACGGCCAGAGAGCTGGAAGCGATCTTGGCGCATGAGCTGGCTCATATTCGTCGCCATGATTATCTGGTGAACCTGATGCAAACGGTGGTCGAAACGCTGCTCTTTTATCATCCTGCTGTTTGGTGGCTGTCGAACCGAATTCGAATCGAGCGCGAGAATTGTTGCGACGATATTGCGGTTGAAGTTTGTGGAAATCGAGTGGCGTTTGCCCGGGCTCTGACGAGGCTGGAAGAGTTGCGTTGCAAACACAATCGACTCTCGGTTGCCGCCAATGGTGGCTCATTGGTCCATCGCATCCGCCGGATTGTGTTGGCCAAACCCCAATCCACAGACACCTGGTGGCCAGCCGGCGCCATTGTCCTGGCCAGCCTGGCTGTGTTGACAAGCGGTCTGTTGATGTCTGTCGCGAGCGGTGATGTGAGCGTACATGGCGATGCAGACAAAACTGGTTCTGCAATTATCAAAAACGGGACCAGCGGTGCAGCAGTACTTGCCGATGCCTTTCGACCTGAGAATGACGAGTATCCATGGCACAAGCCGGAAGTCGAGCGGGTTGACGCGAAAACCGGGCAATCGCATCCCGTCATGGCCGATGTCAAATTGTCGGTCGGCGAAAAACCGCCGGCCCTTGTCAATCTGAAATACTCGAACCTGTTCAACTACACGCTCATTCCCGAACGGATTGCCCTCGAATTGCAAGCAGTTGAGTTGGGTGTGATCGACTTCGGCGAGAAGCCACAACCCAAAAATGCCGGGCAACGTCTTCAGATCAATTGGCAACTGCTGGTACCACCCCCGGCGGGCACGGATACAAAGCCAATTGAAAAACCAGCTGCGGTTGAATCCGTTGCGGAAGTTGTAACCGTGGATCAGCTGGTGGAGCCAGCCGGCGAGCGACGAATCGTACCATATGCGGAAGACGCCATCTGGATTCCCGACCACCTGGCGTTCTACGGCGTGAATGCGAACAGACAAAACAAATTCCGCATTGTGCGAATCGATCAAGTCGATCTCGGAATCGGTCCGTCTTTTGGTCCAGTGAATGCCTTGGTGATTGATGATGCCAATACTGATCTGGGCGTGCTCGGTTCCAACTGGGCCCGCATCCCGCGTGGCAGGAACGGCGAAGGCTTTGTCTGGGCCGCAGTCGGGGGTTTCTATTTCATGGCAATGGAGCCGCCGGATTCGCCCCGGACTGGCGCCGCCGCCCCGGCGATGGAAAGTGACCGAACTCTGGAAGATCAGAAGCCAGCCCCATCGAAACCGGTAACCGGTCCGCAATTAACCATCGTTCAGCGCGATGGCGATCGGATTGAATTGGCGACGCTGGAAAATCCAATCAGGAAATTTTCCGCGCTGGAACTGGTCCGTCGACACCGTGATGCCTCCGGGCGTTTTGGTCCGCCCGATATGGCAGGATGGTTGACGGCGGAAGAGACACTTGTTTCTTCGGAACGCCCAAACTACGTACTGGGCGGCGTACAGACTCACGGAATGGACGCCCACGAAGTCATTTTCAACCTGCCGGAAGGCTCAGACATGCGCGCCGAGTTTTCCGGCAATAATGTTGCAGTCCAGTCGTTCGATGAAACGACGACTGTCAAGATCACC
>JBGSXT010000693.1:0-14693 GCA_041751295.1 Mariniblastus sp. | reverse complement strand
TGAAATCGACCCAGGTATCAGCACTGCGGCCCTCCGGGCAGCCAAGGATCCCGCCGTAGAAACGACGCGCTTCCTGTACGTCTCGAACCGGAAATGCAATGTGGAATGGGCGCAATTCGACCATCGAAGTCTCTATCGTTGAATACTGAACCCGCCAAGCATCCAGACCGGTCGTTGCGATCGTCTTGCGTCGTCCAGTTGTTGAACTCGATTTTACAGCGGAGCCGCCTGTCATGGTAGCTGCGTCAATGCTCGATTTCTGATTGCCGATTTTGCATCGGCTGGATGTCAGCATCCAAGGCGAGCTGCAGATGCATGCGTCGCTCAAGAATGGTTCAAGGAGGTCAGATAGACGCCATGCAACCATGCAAGAGGTTGTGGATTCTGCAAATTACTGAAGCATCGAGAATTCAATATTGGTTATGCCCATTATCGTGGCAGTCACGCTGCTCATTGAATTGAAATGGCTGTTCATCTAAAATCCACCGTTCAAACCAGAACAGGATGGGGAATTATGGTTAAGAAATTTGTTAACGAATTGGCAGACGGACAATCGGTGGATGAAGTCTTTTTGGCTTCGGAAAAACAGCTCAGGCCCAATCGAAATGGCGATTTGTATTTGCAAATGAGGTTGAGCGACAAGACCGGATCGCTGACAGCGATGATGTGGAACGCCAAACAGAACCACTACGATGGTTTTGACAATGGCGATTACGTGCGGGTAAAAGGGACTGCCCAGTTTTATAACGGCGGCATGCAAGTCATCGCCAAAGGGGTTGACCGCGAGGATGCGGCAAAAATCGATCAATCGGAATTTGTAACGCTGTCCGAGGTGGCAGTTGATCTGCTGGTGGGGCGGTTGACCGAGATTTTGAGGGCTCTGGGCAACGAGCATTTGCGGAATCTGGCCGAATGTTGTCTGGTCGACGAAGAGTTAATGCGAAAGTTCCGCGCCGCGCCGGCCGGGATCAAGAACCACCATGCCTATCGCGGCGGTTTGCTGGAACACGTTCTGTCATTGATGGAGACCTGTCTGCTGGTCGGGCCGCGCTATCAAGGGGTCGAAACGGATCTGCTGGTGATGGGCGCATTTGTGCATGATATCGGCAAGGTGGACGAATTGAAGTACGAACCGGACCTTGGATACAGCGATGCCGGACAGCTGATCGGGCACTTGATTCAGGGAATACGGATTTTGGACGATAAGATCGCCGAATCGAACCGTCAAACTGGAGAAGCGTTTCCGGAGGACCTGGCCAATCAGTTGCGGCACATGATCGTTTCGCATCATGGCCAATACGAATTTGGCAGCCCCAAGTTGCCGATGACTTTGGAGGCAATCATGTTGCATCACCTGGATAATCTTGATTCCAAGCTGCACTGTGCCCAGCAAATGATCGAAGAAGATGCCAACATTGACAGCCCGTGGACCGTGTTTAATCCGGCATTCGGAAGGAAAATCTACAAACGGGTTTGACACAGAAATGACTTGAACTTGACTTCTGCACATACGGGCAACTTCTGATTTCCAGGCCGATGCCGGTGATTAATTTGTCCGACCATATGGTTTCATTTAACGTCGATTAACCATTACTTTCAGCCCAACAGGAAAATCCTGCCAATTTCCAGCTGGAACCAGCGAATTTTCCTGTTGGTTAATCTGCATATTCTGTTATCGGTGATTGCCGCCAACAGATTTTTTTGCATACTCATATGAACTGCATGGTCACTATTGATCAGTTTCCGGTTTAAACGGCAGGGCATAAAAGGACGTATGTGGCAGTTGAGAGCATGGCGTTTCTGTGGCCATTGATTTGAACAATCAGCGTCAACCCAAGCAATTTGAAATTTGATATTCGGAATTTGAAATGAACTTTGAAGAAACTGAAAACAGGGGTTACGAAGAACCCAAAAAATCGGGACGTGGATGGTTTGCCTGCGGAGGAATCGGCTGTATTTTGCTGCTGTTGGTCTGTGGAGGAGGAATCGGACTGGCCATCATGTTTGGCATGCCCGTGGCCAATACACTTATCGAAGCCAACACGATGGGTAGTTCGAACGAGAAAGTTGCTGCTGCATTGGGAAGCCCGGTAACGATTGGCCAACCCGTCCAACGGACTGCAGAAGGCAATAACGTTGGGCTTGATTTCCCGATCTCCGGCCCAAAAGGGAGTGGAACTATGAAATTGGATCTTGAATGGAAGTCATGGAATAAATGGGAAATGACCAGCCTTACGGTTGAAGTCAAAGACGGAGAAACAATTGACGTATTGAATTCTGATGAATTCAAACTGCCCAACATCGATGATGGCATGGAGGGCGAAGACATGGACGGTGAAGTCGAGGAAGAAATCATTTTGGAGGAGGACAAAGTCCCGGCGGGCGCTGAAAACGATTGATAATTCCATCCAGCCAACTGCACTTGATCAAACTTAAACAGGAAAAAAATGGCAACCATTACGCTAAAAGGAAACAAGTGTCATACGTCGGGCGATTTGCCAACGGCGGGTACCATCGCCCCGGCATTTTCGCTGGTGGGCAGCGATTTGAGCGAAAAGTCTTTGGATTCGTTCGATGGGAAGAACATTGTCCTGAGTATTTTCCCGAGTCTGGACACGCCCGTTTGCGCGAATTCCGTCCGGAACTTCAACAAAAAAGCAGCCGGAATTGAAAACACGGTGGTCGTCAACGTTTCCTTGGACCTGCCGTTTGCTGCCAAACGTTTCTGCGAAAGCGAAGGAATTGAAAATGTCACGAATTTGTCCGCCTTCCGGTCATCCGATTTCGGTGCCGATTATGGAATGACAATAACAGATGGACCATTGCAGGGTCTGCTCGGCCGCGCGATTGTGGTCATCAATGATCAAAAGGAGGTCGTCTACACGGAGCTCGTCCCTGAAATTGCCCAGGAACCCAATTACGACGCCGCCCTGACAGCCATCGAGAGTCGCCAACCGAGAGTTTAGAATTCATAGGCAATGGTAACTATCGGTCGGCCAGTCGACCACGGTTGTCGAAGCCTGCTGACCATTTAAGTCCGATCAGCGGGCGGGTGCGCTTGTGGGCGAAAACTTGACTGAAAAATTGTTGCGTATCTGACCGGATTCTGTAGACTGACCAGTTCAGTTATTCTGTTGAAACCCGAATGAACGCGCGATCTCCAAGAAATTGCGATCGCCCGAGTGGTGTTCGACATTCGTAAATCGGAGACGACGCGTTGGGCAGCGAGCGGACGACTCATGGCGACGCAGCAAACCGCAACCTGGCAGCAGCCGGGATTTCGGCGGACCCGTTTGCGGACCACGTGCCCCAATTGCTGGAATTGGTCAACGACCTCGTTTTCTCTGTCTCCGCTGATTCCCTGCAGGTTCTTTATCTGAACAAGGCGGCCGAAACCATTTACGGGCGACCGTTGGAAGAATTCCGCGACCAGAAAGACCTGTGGCTCGATTCGATTCACGAACTTGACCGAAAAAATCTGCTGCACCAGCTGAAGACCATCGATGGGAAAACGAAGTTTGAACTTGGGTTCCGCATCGTGCAACCGGACGGAACGCATCGACACCTGGAGGCCACTTTTTGGAAGGTGGACAACGAAAACGGTCGCCAGATTGCCTTCGCCTGTATCGCCAAAGATATCACCAATCGAATTCGCCGGGAACATGAACTGGAAGAATCGAAAGCGATCTATCATTCGCTGGTCGAAAGTTTGCCAATCAATGTTTTTCGCAAGGACCGCGAAGGTCGATTGGTGTTTGTCAACAACAAATGTTGCAAGACGTTCGGGCAGTCGCGGGAACAGCTGATCGGCAAGTCGGACCACGATCTGTTCGATCCGGAACTGGCGGCGAAGTACCAGCGGGACGACAAATGGGTTTTACAAACCGGTTTGCCGTTTCATGACATTGAATTTCACCCCAAGGAGGACGACAGCTACATTTACGTGGAAGTGTTGAAATCGCCTGTCACGTCGTCCAGCGGTCGGCGGATCGGAATTCAGGGCATGTTTTGGGACGTCACGGACCGCAAGAAAGCGGAAATTTCGCTGGAGAAGGCTAAGGACATTGCCGAGGCGGCAAGTCAGGCCAAGAGCGATTTTCTGGCTAATGTCAGCCACGAAATTCGAACGCCATTGAATGCAGTGATTGGCATAACGGATCTGTTGATCGGATCTTCGGTCGATTCCACGCAACAGGACTACCTGGAAATGATTCGAGATTCGGGCCAATCACTGCTGACACTGATCAACGATATCCTCGACTTTTCCAAGATCGAATCGGGTACGCTTTCAATCGACAGCGAATGGTTCGATGTTCGCGAGCGGGTGGGCGACACACTGCGATCGCTGGCGCATAAAGCGCACGATCGAAATCTCGATCTGATCTGCAACATTGATCCGGCCATTCCGGTTCAGGTGCTGGGTGATGCGCAGCGATTGCGGCAGGTATTAGTCAACCTCGTGGGCAATTCGATCAAATTTACCGAGCGTGGCGAAGTCTGTGTTGATGTCGAACTGGTTCGCAAAAAAACTGAAGTGGAGGTGTTGAAGTTCCTGGTGCAGGATACGGGAATCGGCATTCCGAAAGAAAAATTAACGGCGATTTTTGATGAATTTGTGCAAGTGGATACTTCGTCGACCAGGCAATTTGGCGGAACTGGTCTGGGGCTAGCGATTGCCTCACGGCTGGTCAAATTGATGGGAGGGAAATTGGAAGTCGCCAGCCAGCTGGGCCGGGGGAGTCAATTCTTTTTTGAACTCGATTTTCCCGTTGGCACCAACCCGGCCATTCCGTCGGCGCTTGAGGACTTGAGCGATATTCCGGTGCTGATCATGGCGCGCAGTCCAGCCAATCGGGAGAGCCTGGAAACCATCTTGAAATCGTGGCGAATGAAGACGTTTTGCGTCGGAAATGTTGAGCAGGCAATCAAGTTGACCAAAGGCATGTCATTCGCCAATCAGCCGATTCAAATTGTGTTGGCG
The DNA here is from genome assembly GCA_041751295.1 of Mariniblastus sp. Taxonomy (GTDB): domain Bacteria; phylum Planctomycetota; class Planctomycetia; order Pirellulales; family Pirellulaceae; genus Mariniblastus. The sequence goes on along the minus strand of JBGSXT010000693.1, from coordinate 9,712 downwards.
GAATCCGGTCCAACCGATTCGTCTGCCGACGAAGTTTGCGATTGTTCCCTATTGTCTTACCGAATGCGTCAGGATCCGGAGATTGTCGAACCCCGCTTTATCGCCCTGGTTCGAGCCAGTTCGCGCGATGGCTTTGATTTGCCGTTGCAGGCATCGGTCGCCTGTCGCCTGTTGCAGCCGGTTAAGCATTCGGAACTTCGGGACGCGATCATTCAATGTACGAAACTGGTAGCTGAACTTGCGGCCGTAAAACAGCAAACGGCAGTTCGCGCTTTGGGTCCCTACCGAATTCTGCTGGCCGAAGACAATCCGGTAAATCAAAAGTTAGCTGTTGGAATTCTCTCAAAGTACGGGCACCAGATTGAGGTCGTTGACAATGGTTTGAAGGCAGTGGCTGCCGTTGCTGCCCAGACGTTTGATCTGGTGCTGATGGATGTTCAGATGCCAGTGATGGACGGGATTGAAGCCGTCAAACAGATTCGCAGTAACGAACCGCCGGGTTGCTCGAAAGTACCAATCATCGCCATGACGGCTCATGCCCTCGCATCGGATCGCCAACGTTGCCTGGAAGCGGGCATGGACGATTATCTTTCGAAACCGTTCAAAGCCCTGGATTTGATCGCAAAGATCAATCAATTGGTGGCCGCTCGATCAACAGAACACGGCAATTCTTCCAGCGGAACCGGAAACAATCGGGCCCGGATTGACTGGAATCGGGCTTTTGAAACTGTCGGCGGCGATCGAAATCTGCTGAAAGAACTGATTGGGGTGTTTTTGAACGAGCGCGAGTCGATGGTCAATGATCTAATCAAAGCAATCCAGAACAAAGACTGGGCTGAAATTCGCCGATCGGCCCATTCGCTCAAGGGTGCACTGAATCACCTCGGCTGTGTCGCGGCCTCACGGATTGCCGAGAAAATTGAATTTCCGGCTGGCGACATGACCGATCAGGTAACTTTGCATTGCGAGGATCTGCAAAATCACCTCGGTCAGTTGACGGGCGAATTGGTGCGTTTTAAAAATAGTCAGTAGCTTGCCTTATCACAATCAGAATTATCAGGCGACCGGCAAATGAAAATATACCTGGTGGACGAATTGCTAATTCGCCCGATGCAACGCAGGGACCAAGGAATTTGTCCTGCAGGTAAACGGACAAACGCCGCTCGCGTTAGCAAATTAGATCTGTCACTTTGAAATCTGGAGGGCGTGATGCCAACAGTATTGGTAGTTGACGATACGGCAGTCGACCGTAGATTAGCGGGCGGATTGCTGGAAAATGCTCCCGATTTGAACGTGTGTTATGCCCAAAATGGCAAAGACGCTTTGTTGCAAATTGGCAATGAGTTGCCGGATCTCGTGCTTACCGATCTGCAAATGCCGGACCTGGATGGCCTACAATTAGTCATTTCAATAACCGAGCGGTATCCGGATGTTCCGGTCGTGTTGATGACCGCACACGGCAGCGAAGTGATTGCGGCCCAGGCCTTGGCCAGTGGCGCAGCCAGTTACGTTCCCAAATCCGAGTTGGCCGAAAACCTTGTCGAAACGGTGATGCATATCCTGGCTATGTCGGATTCGGATTCGCGCAACCGAAAGCTAATGCGTTCTGCCCGGCGAGTCGAGTTTGAGTTTGATCTGGAAAACGACTTGAGTGTGATTGATCCGTTGATCGACCTGGTGCAGCAGGTCGTTGCCAGCCAGGAATTGCTCGATTCGACGAATCGGGTTCGGATGTGTGTCGCCGTCGAGCATGCACTTCAAAATGCCATTGTTCGCGGCAATCTGGAAATGTCGCGTCAGCAATATCCAGTAGTAACTCCAGCAAATGTTGCCGAAATCGCCTCTCAATCGCCGTACAAGGATCGCAAAGTCTATTTCCGGTTTGTTGTCAATGGAGAACAGGCGGAATTCACCGTCCGGGATTTCGGAGCTGGATTTGATGTTTCAACGTTACCCCAGGCCGAAGACCCGGATTCATTTCGAGATGGCATTGGCCGTGGCCTCGTGCTGATTCAGGCCTTCATGAGTTCTGTTGAATTTCTGGACAACGGCCGGGAGATTCGAATGATCAAATCAAAATCCCAGTCACCAGTCAATTCCTGCTAGTCCTTATTTCTAAGCGGAGCAAAGCACCAGGTTTTATCACAGCTTAGACGTCGGGCTGCCGAAGTGTGGCGCGACGCTCCGCCGTCGCGGACATCACGACGGCGGAGCGTCGTGCCAAAATGAATACATTCCGGCAAAAGTTGGCGGTGGTTACGTTCAATCGATTTCGACCGGCTGCCGGGTGAGCACCGATTTCGATTCGGCTTCGCAGATTTTGACCGCGTCGCGGGCCAAGTGTCCTGACAGAATTCGAGACGGTTTTCCGGTTCGAACGCAGGCGACCATTTCTGCTATCTCATCGCAAAACGCGGATAACGGACCAACATTAGCCAGCGGGATTCGGCGAACCACTCCATCCGACGAAATTATTTTGAGCGGCATTAACTCGTCGCCGGAATTCAGCGATGCGTATTCGAAATGGATCGTGGCCCGTTCCAAATGGATCTCAAAGCCATGCGTGAATGGACGTCCGGCTTGATCAATCACTCCACTGGACGCCGCCATGGCAATATCGGGATCGTCGAACTGGAAAACGGAATGACAGAACTTCACGACGCTGCCCCTGCAGCGTCCGCTGGAAAACACTCGGATCGGTTGACCGGCGATCAAACGGATAAAATGGGCATCATGGACGTGCAGATCAAATAATGGCCCGCCAATTTTCTCTGGATCATAGAAATCGGGCAACCAACCTGGATCGGAAATGACCCGTTTGAAATATCCACCAAGAGGTTTTCCAAATTCCCCGGATTCGATGATTTCCAGCGCTGCGGCAAATTCCGGAAAGAACGGCAGAACGTGTCCGACCATCAGCATTCGCCCCGCCCGATCGCAGGCTTGAACAGCCAAATCGCAGGCGCTCGTCGAAAGCGATAACGGCTTTTCACAAAACACATGTTTGCCTTGCCTGGCCGCCAGACCGATGGCCGGAACATGCAGATTTGGGGGCAGGCAGATATCGACGACATCCAAATCGGCGCGACAAAGTGACTCCAGATTGTCGTATGCATCCACATTCGACAGATCGACCTGTTCGCCGGGTGGTCCAAAGTTGCCCTGAATGCCCCTCCAATCCCCGCTCAATCGCACGCGATTCTGATCGCAAATCGCAACAACTTGGACTCCTTCGATTTTTTGATAAGCGAGCCAGTGAATCCACCCCATGAATCCAATTCCCGCAATTCCAACTCGCAACATGGCACTTTCCACTGACACACTGTAAATAGCTGTTGAGACAGATTTATAACGATTTAAAAACAAAGTTGTATAACGCATAACGTATAATTGGTTTGGTCGGGACGATACAATGCAGATCGACCGATCAGCGGCAGTGCGCCGCATAACGTCAACCAAAAGGATTCCCCATGCCAGTGGAAATGCGATTGAGCCGCATCATTATTAGCGAAATCAACGAGAACCAGATCGTTTTTCTGAAGGAAGTTGATGGGGAACGCCAGTTGCCGATCCTGATTGGAATCTTTGAAGCGACCAGCATCGACAAACGAGTCAAGGATATTCCTCGACCCAGGCCGTTAACGCATGATTTGCTGGTCGGAATTGTCGAAACGATGGGTGCTGAAATGGACAGCGTGCTGATCAGCGCATTGCGCGATCACACCTATTTTGCAAATCTGCGGATTCGATTCGAAGGCGAGCTAATTGAAATTGACTCCCGGCCGTCTGATGCGATTGCCGTGGCCGTGACTTGTAATCCACCGTTGCCGATCTATGTCAACGAAGACGTGCTCGAGGAAGCCATTTCGTCCAATTGAATCGACTATGAAGAACCGCTGGACATCCACGTGGTATTTCGCCGGACGCAAGGCTTTGAGCCGTTCCACGCGAGGCTGGTGGTCGGGCGTCATTGAAGCGACGATTGCCGCAGTGTTGATCTTGTTGGGCGTGATATTACTGGTCGCAACGGTTACCGCCAATGTCTTGCAGTCCACTCCGACAGAATTCTATTCGAAGCTGTTGTATTTCGCACTGCAGCCTCTACTGGCCGTTTCAATGATTGGCATCGGCACGTTTCTGGTGATCAATGCGTTGTGGAAAGTGGGTGCCTCGGCGGAACGTCGCAGCGTGATTGTCTCGAAGGCCAGCCAACTGGAAGTTCTGACTGAAATTCATCGACGGCGCGGCGATCTGCCGACCGTTCCGGCAAAATCCAGTATCCCGCTCAAGGGAACGCGGTTGCCGTATCGCATCCTCGCCTCGCGCCGCGGTGTTTGGGGATTGCTGACGGCGGGAGTATTGTGCCTGATATTCGTTTCCATTGTCGCCGTGCTCGTCGTGACGGCTTATGTAAAATGGCAGATGGGCCGAACGGACTGGATCGCGGGAATGCTGGCGATTCCGATTCTGCTGGCTGCGGTCTGGTCGTTTTACCGGTTTCTGCGGCAATTGCTCAAAACCACCAGCGTCGGACCTACCGTTATTGAGCTGGCACGATATCCGATCGTGCCAGGAGTGAGCAACGAAATCTTTCTTTCCCAATCCGGGCGTTTACGGCTAAAATTGATGGATGTCCGGTTGGTTTGTGTTGAAGAAGCGACGTTCAATCAAGGTACCAATACTTTGACTGAGCGACGGGAAGTCTATGCCCAGCGGCTGTTCCGAAAACGGGGCATCATGTTGCGCGCAAAAGAACCGTTTGAGTCGTCGTTCGAATTTACAATTCCTGCTGGCGCAATGCACTCGTTCCAGTCCTCCAGCAATCGAATCACATGGCAGATCGAAGTTCACGGTCAGATCGATGGCTTTCCGAACGTCGCTCGAATTTTCGAGATCGTCGTGATTCCGGCAGCGGCCGAGGGACAGCCGACCCTGCGATTGGCCATCCCGCAGCCAGCTTGAATCAACCCAGTATAATGATTCGATTGGATAAATCGGAGCATTCATTTCTTCCCGGCGATGTCCTTGTCTGCGAGTACGAGATTCGATTACCGGCGGAAATGTTGGCGGACGCAGTCGAATCGTCGGTGATTTGGACAACCGGCGGAAAAGGTGAGGAAGACATCGGCGTTCACTTTTTTGAGCGGCGCTCCAAATCGACACTGGATGCAGATCAACTTCGCCGAACTCACCGAATCAGCACCGTGCTGCCGCGCAGTCCATTGTCCTACGTGGGAGTGATCGTGCAAATCCGCTGGAGCGTTCGATTGCGGGTTTTTGTCGGCAATCAGCAATTTACCGACGACCTGCATTTCCAACTTGGCAATGCCATTGCAGCAAGTGATCTGTCGCCGTGTGATGAATGATTCAATTCCGCCAAATCCGTTTGCTACCGCTTCTATCCATCCGGCAAATTGCAAGTTTGTCCTGCCAGCCGATTCAAATGAGTTAGAGGTTCAGAAATACCTGAAACCTTTGGCGGACAGATTTGTGCGATGTGGCAGCCTGGGACAGATTGTCGGGCCCCATGGCTGCGGAAAATCGACGTTGGCGATTGCCCTGTCGAAGTGTTTGCTGGACCGATTCGCCAGCGCGTTGACAGTCACCATCCGCGATCGAACGCAAACCGGAAATTCAGCTGGATACTGGTACTGGCCGGTTGCACTCTCAGTTCAATCGGAGCCAGTCTTTGAACAAATGAGATCGCCAGGCGTGCGGCGCACCACGCTGATCATTCTGGATGGATGCGAAAATCTGTCAAAACTGAATCAGCGGCTGCTGGTGCATTCGCTGATACGATCAAGTCAATCCAATCGATCGTTTCTGCTTACAACTCATCGCCCGATCAAGGGCGTTTCTGTCATTGCAACGCTGCAACCGCAATTCCAACAATTTCTGAAGATTGTCGACTCGCTTCAAAGGAATTCGGAGCTTCCCGTTTCCAGCAAAGAAATCACGGAAGTCTGGTCCAATTGCAACGGAAATTATCGAATCGGGCTGCGCTCCCTTTATGACTTGTCTTCAGAACGGGTTTCAAAGGCAGCTTCTGCCGATCGTCCAGGCATCAACACGGCGGCCAGCGATGTTGGGCGCGAAGTCAACAACTGAATTTGCTCGAAGTTAAATCCTGTCAATCCAATTGCAGCCAATTGGGCAGCCGAGTGACTTTGCCCACTCGATTGACACAAGCTACGGTGGTTTGGCCGGAAGCAACCAATTCATCAACCAGAAAGATCTGATAGCCATGAAGGATTCGGACCCCTTTTGCCCGAATCACGGATGTCTTGAGCGTTAGCAAATCGTCGTATCGAGCTGGATGAAAGAATTCGCATTCAACAGCGACCACTACCAGCATCAGACCCAACTCTTCGAATTGACGATAGCTGATGCCGCTGGTCCGCAGCATTTCGACTCGTCCGATTTCGAAATAGTTGATGTAGTTCGCATGATGCACGCGTCCCTGAGCGTCTGTTTCCTGATAGCGGACGCGGATTTCCGTTTGATGTTCCCGTTTAACCTGAGGCGAAGGATTGACCATGTTCATTGGAGTTTCTACATTACGGAGCTTGATGAATGGATCATAAACGGGATTTGGCCGGAAAATGCCTGTATCGGAATGATTGTGATCGTGCTGTTTATTCCGCCAGCCGGACTGCTGTTCCGCGTACAGATTCTCCATAGGCCGCGATCCCCAATGTTGCGAGAATGCAATGTCCTACGATGATGATTCCGACTCCCCGGCCGATTTCGATTCGTTTCGTGGCCGCGACTTTCCCACGATCAAACAGTTTACCGTGTTTTTGGAAAACCGTGTGGGGCGGCTGTTGGAAGTGGTCAAGTGTTTTCAGAATACCAGTTCGCGAATCGTAGCGATGAACATCAACGATTCGACCGAATGCTGCCTGGTTCGATTCGTAGTGACTCATCCGGATCAGGGTCGCCGCATCCTGGAATCGGCCGGATTGAGTCTGATCGAAAGTGAGTTGGTGGGCATCAAGCTGCCGCAGGCAAACCAGCCGATGATCCAGATCTGCGAAGCCCTGTTGCAGGCGGAAGTCAATCTTGCCCAGACCTATCCGTTAATGGTCACTTCGGAGGGGAGCGTGGTTGTCGCGGTGATGGTCGATAACATCGACCTGGCCCAGCAGGCGCTGGCCTGCGAAGGCTTCGAAATGATTACGGAAAACGATTTGCTGGATATGCAATAATTCCAGTCTTGGCCAGGAATCATCAATGCCCATTCGCGTTACTTGCACCGGTTGCCACACGCGATTCGATGTCCACGACAAATTTGCCGGCAAGGAAGGCCCTTGTCCAAAGTGCAAGGCAAAGATTCGGATTCCAGCGGCTGATGAACAGGTTGTCATCCACGCGCCCGAACTCACCGGTCCCAAGGACTCGCGAGGAAGGGCAATCCTCAAGCCCATTTCGCGTGCGGAAACTATACTCTCCGGACTCCAGATCGCCATCATCGTGGCCTGCGTGATTGCCTTTCTGGCCGTTGCCGCGATGTTGCGCTTCGTGATTGCCGACAAAACCAATTTTCCATGGTATTTGCTCGCCATCGGTGCGGTGGCGATCGCGTTTCCCATCGCCTATGCCGCGTATTCAGTTCTGCGAAACCAGGAGGCGCCACCTTTTTTTGGAATGCAATTGTGGGCTCGGATTGGAATCTGTGCCACCGTTTACTCAATCCTGTGGCTGCTCATGCCGCTGATGGCTTTTGCATTTCCTGGCAATGATATGGGAGCGGTCCTTGGCATTGTCGGTATGATTGCCGCCGGCGGTGTGATCGGAATGCTATCGCTTGAATTCGATTACGTGTTTGGCGTCCTGCATTACGGGATGTACTTGGGGGTTTGCCTGATCGGACGACTGATTTTGGGACTGGGGATTTTGCCCGGCTTTGGCACTGACGCCGACGCGGGTCCATCTACCGTAATTTCCATGTTGCCGACCGTAGTGATGACAGTTTTTTAGGCCAGCAACAGCCAACACGCTACCAGGAAAGTGTAAAACTGTTGTTGACGCAACTGTTTGGAAACGATTGGCGACAAATTGTTCAACACTGGTGAACCAATCCATGATTCCGGAAATTGAAGCGCTTGACAGCCGGCCTGATGTGATTCGAATTCCAAATCAGATGGATGTTCCAGTGACCGGTCGGATACTGAAACTGATTGACACTGCAGCGTTTCAGCGTTTGGCGCGCATACGGCAATTGGGATTCGTGTCGTCGGTATATCCGGGTGCCACGCATTCACGTTTTGAGCATTCGCTGGGCGTTTACCGAAACGCATTGTTGTTCGCCAAGCGTTTAGGCCAGTTTGATACATTCAAGAATGCGGTCGATGATTTGCAATTGGAGGCGTTGGCTGTGGCCGCCTTGTTGCACGACATTGGCCATTGGCCATGGTGCCACGCGATCGAGGATCTGGGACTCTCGTCGATTCCCCCTCATGAATCGGTTGCCGACGTGATTATCGGCGATTCTGAGATCTCTGATTTGATTCGTTCTGATTGGAATTGCCAACCTGAAACGATCACGCGACTGATTTTCGGTGACTCCAGTAACCGGATCGAATGTTTGCTGGCTTCCATCCTTTCTGGACCAATTGATATCGACAAAATGGACTATTTGTATCGGGACAGTCTGCATTGCGGAGTTCCCTATGGAATGAATTTTGACAGCGCCCGGCTGATCAATTCACTGTGCCTGAATCGGGATGAAAATGGAATTGCCATTTCCTCGAAGGGCAAAACGGCTGCCGAGATGATGGTCTTTGCACGGTACGTGATGTTTAGTGAAGTTTACTGGCATCACGCTGTCCGTAGCGCAACCGCGATGATTCAGCGGATTTTCTATCGTTGGATGTCTGTCAATTCGGTTCGTTGTACCGCTGGCTTCCTCAGTCACCTGGATGACCGATCATTTTCCGATGAACTCTGCGGTGTGCATCGCGGGGGTGATGGAACGGCGTTAACGGCTTCCCTGTTCGGTTCCAAACGCCAACTCTATAAACGGCTGCTGGATTACAACGCTCACCGGAATCCAGAATTCTTCCAGGCGTTGGCGCACCGCCCCTACGCCTGGCTGGCCGATTGCAGTGATCAACTTGCGGAACGATTGGGTAAACGATTTGGCTTGAAGCTGAATCCGGACGATGTCCTGATCGACGCCCCACCGACGGGACTAGAGGTGCAATTTGATGTTGAAATCAACGACCGGGATCGCAGAGAGTCATTGGAAGAGATTTCACCCGTGGTCAAGTGTTTGGCTCAAAAACAATTCGATGACTTTGTCAAACGAGTCAGAGTTTTCATTCATCCCCGCTGGATCGGACAGGTGTCCAGCCCGGACGCCGAACGCGAACTTGACCAGCTCGTCAATGGATAAGTGGCGATATCCCTTCGCCGGCTTATTGTTAAACGAAAAAGGGCGATCCGAAGTCCGGGTTTCTCCCAGGATTTGTCCGATGCCAAACGGAACAAATAGAGAGTTGGCCGTTGTTGTAATTGTTTGAAAATAAACGAAAATCCAACAGGCACTCGATGATCGGATTTCGCACGATCGGTCGAGAACGGGTTTTAGTTAACATCCTGCACAAAAGGACATTCAGATGGCAAAGGTATATATCAAACTTGACCAAGCCAACTTTACAGCCAGCACAGTACCTGAAAAATACCGGAAAGAGGCTGGTGGCAAAATGTT
>JBGSXT010000692.1:0-2893 GCA_041751295.1 Mariniblastus sp. | reverse complement strand
GCTGCCGACGGGCAGCGAGCCGCACTATCAAGGTGGGACGGTTGTTTCGAAATCAATTGTGGGGATTGCCCAAATACGGAAACCCGTCGGGGAAGGGGACGTCGTTGGCATCCACCATGTCAGTGGTCAGGCCCCCATTGGTCAGCAGTTCCAATTCCGCGTCGATCACGTCATCGGCGACGAGTCGTCCATTCAGGAATCCACTGGGCGCAGCCAGATCAATCGTCAATACATCGGGAAGAAGTACGGCGGTCAACGCCGCCGCCGTCTCAGCATCCCCACCGTTCAGCGACTCGATGCTCGCTCGAACGGTGTCGCCGAAGTTGGCAGGATCGTTGACAGGCAAGCCCGCATTGAATGCATCTTTCATCCCCGACGGAATCAATGCAGTATTGATTGCCGGTCGTCCAAACCGGTCGAATTGTCCGGCCGATGTTGCGGTCCGACAGGCCAGGCTGATATTGGATCCGTTGGTGCCCAGGAGCGATGCCGATGGAACCTCCAGAATAATGGCTGATGTATTCAGACCCGCGAAGAAATCGTTACCGGTAAAGTTGAACCCGTCGTTGAATCCATTCAAATCAAAGAAAAAGGGATCTTCGAACAGATCACATCGAATCCGCAGGCCACCAACGGATCGAATGGAAACCGATTCGCTTCCCGTCAAACCCCGGGCCACCAAAGCGCCGTTTCTTCGCAGCACAAACCGTTGTTGGCCATTTTTCAGCCGTTCGTTGAATCGCAAACTAAAAGTGATATCGGGAATGGCATCACCCGTATTATCGATGTTGAGTTCGTAAATCGCGTTGGCAGCGAAAGTCGTTGGACTCATGACCCCGGCGGCCGGGTTGACGGTCATGATCATGACCGTATTTTCCGGGTTGTCCGTTGCCCGGAAGATATAACTGTCGTTGATATCCAATCGACCATCCGCAAAAACCAGCGGTGCATCCAGATGATCGGACGCCGGGCAAATGTTGACGATCAGCATTGTGAACGCTGACAGAATGGTTGTCGCAATAATATTTTTCATGATTCAAATTCCTGTATTATGAAGATTCAATGATTTTACAAAGTTACGCTGTTCGCCGTCGACGCAATGTGAATCCCGCTGCCACACATGAAAACAGAACGGTGATTGATGGTTCGGGAACCGTCGATACCGTGATGCGAAACGAGTCGAGCGACACGGAAGAGCCTACATCCGCAAACAGCGTCAGACTGGTATCAAAACCGAGACTGGATTGTGGCCCGCCCAGAAACTGAAAGTCGGTTGGCTGGCTGATTCCAAACAAGGGATCCAGAATCGCGTTCGTTGATGCCAGAGGTGTGCCTGACGAATCCTCAATCGAATTGAACACGTCGATCAATCCCTCGCCACTGACGACGGCTCCACCATTGGACAAATCGACTCCAGAGAACGAAAAAGAATCTCCGCTGGTTGCTATATCGAACGCGATCTGAAGAATGATCGAATCGTTGCCGGGGCCAAGGTTGAATTGCCCATTGCCCAAAAATTCCAAACCGGACGGTCCGTTGAAGGTTTGAACTGTGATGGCTGCCAAGTCCAACGGATTGGTGCCGATATCGGCCAGAAATTGGAAATTGGAATAGAATACGCTGCCATCAGTTAGTGTTCCGCCGTTGATCAGACTTGCAAGATCGTTCGAATCAGCTTTGGCGTTTTTATGAATCGGCGAAAGTAAAACTGCGACGACTGCCAACGGCAGCCAGATTTTGAACTTGACAAACATGGCCAGGTGCTCCGTCGGGGGAAAAAGGTTTAAAAATTTTATTGATTAAGCCAACAACGCTCAAACCGCGATGCCTTCTATATCGACTGAGAGCTGTTACGTCGGTGTCCCTTATTTGTGACACGCTTATTCTCAATTAGTCACTAAAGGGGTGATGCGGTAGTAAATTGCGCGGTTCACAAGGCAGGCGTGATGGTTTGTGCCTGAAAAAAATCGTTGCCGGACAAATCAGGTTGTTAGTTTGAACAGCCATTGGACTGCGCGGCTGGAGCGGTTACGGAGTGGAACAGAAACTACGGAACCAACGACCGACACGAAAGAGGCGCGCAAAAAAAGCACCCTCAAAAGGGTGCTCGTTGATTCAGTCGTTATCCCGAAACTGGGAATGATTAACGCCGACGACGGAAAACTGCAGCGGCGGCAAATCCGACAATCACCAGTGCCGAAGCAGGTTCAGGAATTACCTGGGCTTGGACCGTTAACGCGGTGATCCGCGATCCGCCAGCAATCTCACCAATCAGGGTCGCCTGTCCCGTTGCCAAGTCGATGGTGTAGAACTGGCTGATCGCGCTGTTTGCGGTTTGGAACGCACCATAGGCAATACCTGTCGCGCCCGAAATGTCGAAACCGCCTGTCTCAGTAATATTGATTCCCAACGAACCCACCGTGCCGAGGGTACCGGCAGAATTGGCTTGAGTCACGAGAATGTCGAGACCCGAATCGATTCCAAACAACTGAGTCGTCACAGCGCCAGCGAAACTGTTCGTGTAACCTAGATGAACTACGTTTGGATCCGCTCCAAAATTTGGATCACCGTTGGGATAAAAAACGTCAGTGACCTGGGTAATCAATCCATCGTTGGGGTTGACTACGTAATTGTTGTTGGTGTTGGTATCAATTCGGCTCCGATCAATCGTAGGATTGAAGTCGAAACCAAACGAGGAGCCGTCCAACGGAATGCTGAATACGGGACCGACCTGTGTTGCGACACCGTTGGTTCCCAGTGTGTAAAGTCGATTGCTACTGCCAACGGCGAAAATCTGATTGTCGAGCGGTCGAATGTCGATGCCGAGAATCTGCTCGTTCTGTTGCAATCCGGAAATCGCAACACCGGTCAAAACGTTGTTCGGCGCCGATGC
>JBGSXT010000691.1:0-9006 GCA_041751295.1 Mariniblastus sp. | reverse complement strand
CACCTTTTCAGTTTTTTCACCCTTTCAATTTCTGAAAGTCCTCAATCGGATTTTTGAGCCTGCTTGAGGGCGTCGTCCACTGCAGGCTTCTTGGATTCCCACTCAATGACGTCTTCGTTTTTCAGTGCATAAATGGCATCCGAATAAGCCTCCCGTCGGATTTTCACAACTTCGATGTCGGCAGAAAGGTTGTCTTTCTCCACTCCTTCAAGTGTATCGAGACGATCTCTCATCGTTTCAATGCGAGCATCGATTTTTTCCAGCTCGGTATTCGACTGGTTCAGGTACGCATCACGCGCCCGGGTCGCTTGCAATTCCGTCGCCAACCGGTCCGCTTTCTTGCGGGCTTCACTGGTTTCGAGTTGCTCTTCAGAGACATTCTCGTTCTTTTCCAACCGAGCCATATCCGTTGCCTTCCTGGCCTCGATCAGATCCTTTTTGGCCTGCTCATCATTGGGCTGACGCATGGAAGTTTCACGCAATTGTTGTTCGCTAGCCGCTTTTTCGCGAATCTCGCTGGTCCCTTCGGCCCGTGCCTGTTGAGTCTCCAATTGTTCTTCGCGAGCATCCTCGCGTGCGGCATCGACATCTGTCGAAGTCACCTCGCAACCCGCCAAAAAGAGCGCAAACACCGAAAACGCCACCGTCAATGTCATTTGTTTCATCACTCACCCTTTGCAATAATTTGAATTGAACCTGATTCAATTGTCTGTCAATCGACTAAAAATTGGCCTCGGCCCTATACGAGTGACCGGCCACGAAATACCGACGCCACGGCGCTGATCAGGAACAGCACAATGAAAACGAAGAAGAGAATCTTTGCGACGCCGGCAAAACTGGCTGCAATGCCACCAAAGCCAAACACAGCCGCGACCAATGCTAAAATCAACAATACAATTGCCAGTTGCAACATAACGGGACTCCAATCTTCGAACACGAGCAGAAAATTTCCAGCAGCTTGCGATTAAATGCAATCAGCGTGCCAAGGCGTTAAATAATTGCCGAAGCAACTATTTTCAACTCATCGTCGTTGAACATGGTCGCGCAACAGTCAGCGTGGAGTGATTGCGATCACTCGATAGGTATTAGCACCGACAACCGTCGTGTTGGCAAAGAGGAGCCTAGCGTGACACCGCCACTTTCTGCGTAAATTGTCGCCAATACAAGAACGATGCGCGAGCGAATTTGCCGCATGTCATTCACTCGCTTGCGCATCGCGATTGTCTTGCCTGAAATGTAGCGCTGTACAACTAGTCTGACGTCGAGACGGTTTGGCCGATGCGGATGCCGAGTGTTCGGATTTTGTTTCGCAAGCTGCCGCGGGTAATTCCTAGCTGTTCTGCCGCCTGGGACTGGTTGCCGTCGTGATGTTGCAGGACTTTCTTTAACAGTACGCGTTCCATCTCCTGCAAAGTGTCGGCGTAAAGATTGGTTCCGCCCTGATTGATGGACCGAGTGACAAATTCCAGCAGGTCGAACCGGTTTTCATTGCTCCATGTTGATTCGACGGTACCGTTTGAAACTTTACCATCAACCAGATCCCGCGGCAGGAATTCCGGCAGGATGACGGGACCGGTCGCCATCAGCATGCTTTTTCTGACTACACTCTGCAATTCGCGAATGTTTCCAGGCCATGGATAGGTTTTGATGATCGCCATCGCTTCGTCGGAAAAGCCGGCGATTTTCTTTTCCAGCTGTCGGTTGTAAAGAGACAGGAAATGGTTGATCAGCAAATTGAAGTCGGTGCCCCGTAGACGCAACGGTGGCAATTGTATTTCGAAGGCATTGAGTCTGTGAAAAAGATCGAGGCGAAATTCATTTGCTTCGATCATCTGTTCCAACGGTTGATTCGTCGCCGAGATGATTCGTACATCAACTTCAATGGTTTCTTTGCCACCCACCCGTTCGAGGGTCTTTTCCTGCAGCAGTCGCAATACTTTGGCTTGAGTCCGGGGGGCCATGTCGCCGACTTCATCGAGAAAAATGGTACCGCCATTGGATTGTTCAAACTTGCCAACATGTCGGCGATCCGCTCCTGTGAAAGCCCCTTTTTCGTGACCAAACAATTCGCTTTCCAACAGCGTGTCCGACAGCGCTGCACAATTCACCGCCAGGTAACATTCATTTTTTCGGTTACTGTGCTGATAAATGGCGCGGGCTACCAATTCCTTGCCGGTTCCACTTTCACCACGAATCATGACCGCTACATTTTGCGCGGCCACCCGACCAACCTGTTTGTAAACATCAAGCATGGATGGGCTGCAGCCAACGAGCGCGTCACCTTCAGCCGGCAATTCGGCATTGTCCTGCATGACGACCGGCAACTGCATTTGACGACGGGTTTCCAGTGCCCGTTCTACCAAATCCTGAAGTTTCGCCATGTCCAGCGGCTTCAACAGGTAATCATAGGCTCCCAATGCCATCGCTTCGATCGCCACATCGCTTTCGTCCGAAGCGGTAATAAAAATGACCGGCAGTTTTGGATCCAGCTTGCGGATTTGTTCGGCCAGTTCCAATCCCGACGTGTTGGGCAACATGATATCCAGCAGCAGCACGTCAGGGACTTCAGCACGCAACATGGCCATGCCGGATTCCGGATCGCCTGCCACGTGAATGCCGAGGCAGGAATTGGCAAAAGCCTTTTCGACCAGCTTGAGCACTGTCCGATCATCGTCGATGACCAGCAGTTTCGATTTCGGATTCGCAAGTTGTTTTTGCAGATTTGCACCAGCGGGAGTAGGATGAATATCGACTCGTGATGGGAATATTTTTTCTCAGATTTCGATTGTTGACAATACACTATTGTCAAGCTGCGTCACGCGATTTCAATCAGGCTGAATTTCCAGGCGATTATACGTTCCCAATCGTTTGCAATCCGCTTGGCTCATCGAATGTTGGCATGATGTTTGCGAATGTTGGCATGATGTTTGCTAATCGATCGAGTAAGATTGTATCGACTTACTTTCGTCTTGGCATTTATTCTACCCGTATTTTAACTGGGACAACGGTGAAATCCGAGCAATACTCCAGGAATCCGGTACAAATTGATATCGCCAAAATTCTGGATCGACTGGGAGGAGACCGGGAGTTGTTAGGCGATCTGATCGTGATTTATCGTGAAGATTACCCTCAATTGCTTGAGGAAGTTTCGGCGGCCGTGGGAGCACGGGATGGGGCGGCGTTGCAGAGGGTTGGCCATGCATTGAAGGGATTGATCGGCAATTTCCTTCATGACGGTACGACGAATTTAGCCTTTAGGTTGGAGAAAAAAGGTCGCAGCCTCGAGTGGGACGGCATTGACGATGACGTCTGCCAACTGACTTTCGCAGCTGGACAACTGTTGAATTCGCTCGAACAGTCAATGGCAATTCACGAGTGACTTTAATCCAACCAGTCTGGTGTCATTGAGCCCAAATCCGCTTCCCTGTTTGCTGCCGTCTTTCTGTGCCACGCCATGTTCCCGACGTGTCGAGCGTAACAAATCGAGAAATCCGCTTCTGGCACAATCCTTGCATTGATGTATTTCTTTGCCAAAGGGCGAGTTTTAAACGACAATCCGGAAAATGAAGGGGAAACTGAACCATGAAACACAACTCGAAATCAGAACAGGAAGATAAACGGAAACGTGTGGACTTAACTGATAGTTCCGACACAGTGTTCGATGACGATGTTCCGGTCGGCAGTCAAAACGAAGATCCGGTAACTGGTCAGGCCGGTTTTCACCCAATTGGATCTGGCCTCGGAGCTGCGATTGGAGCTGCGGGCATAGGAGCGGCAGCAGGAACGATTGCCGGTCCAGTCGGAACAGTCGTCGGTGCAATCGTCGGTGGCGTAATGGGTGGAATGGCCGGCAAGTCTGCTGCCGAATCGGTCAATCCAACTGTTGAAACGGCTTACTGGCAAGAGCACTACACCACGCGACCCTATTATCGCGATGGGCAATCCTTTGATTACTACCGCCCTGCCTATCAAATCGGCTGGGAGTCCTATGATGCCCAAACCGATGCGACATGGGAGCAGCGAGAGCCGAAAGTCAAAAAGAAGTGGGAGGACATCGGACGCTGGGAGAATGAGGGGGGCGCTCCATCCATGACTTGGGAAGAAGCAAGCCAGATCGCCAGAGATTCGTACGAACGCGTCTCGCGACTCAACGATTCAACGGTTGACAACTTCCCGCCAAGTC
The DNA here is from genome assembly GCA_041751295.1 of Mariniblastus sp. GTDB lineage: Bacteria > Planctomycetota > Planctomycetia > Pirellulales > Pirellulaceae > Mariniblastus. The sequence continues at coordinate 4,823 of JBGSXT010000691.1, read as the reverse complement.
GCAAAAGCCACCCTCGCTAACAGGTTGAGTCCAGTTAGAGCGCCAACCCAAACAGGCTACGGTCGTCACGCCGATCGCCGTCTGTTAAAGGGCTGATTGGAACGGGTGTAACACCTGTCGCACTGAATTAACCGGTCGCGGGCGCTTGATCCGTTTTCGGAGCCTGCGTGTCAGGATGCCGCAAAGATTGTGCGATTGGAGGATGCTGATGAACAGATTCCGCACCTAGCATTTTCAGCTCTTTTTGGAGGCGAGTCCGAAATGCTTCATCACCGGGAATGACAACCAGTCCCTTTCCGGCGTCCAGCAGTTGTCGATAGTCATCCAAATCCGGCAATTTTGCTTCTCGTGCCGCCTCGTCGATTCCCGCCATGCCCCCGATTAATGCTCCGCCCAAGAAGCCTCCGATTGGAGCCATCAGGCCGATGATGGGAACTGCAATAAACAGCAGTCCGGTCGCCGCGCCGATCGCTGCGCCTTTGGCGATCCCATCCACAACATCGGTCGAACCCACAGCATTAGTTTTTGAGTAAAACAACTCCCGCAAACTGGCTGCCAGTTGGTCATCAGAAGGGGGCGACTCAGCAGAAATTTCCGCGAATTCCAAACCAACTTGATCCAGAGAGCGGACCGCATGGGCAGCGGCATCGGCGGAAGTGAAAACTGCTACGATCGCTTCCGTATTATGCCCAACCGTCGTCGTTTCATGCATCTGTTTTACCTCAATCAGGAAGGCACTTCCGGATAAATTCAGGTCGTCGCCAGCTTTGATCGATGCACAATGTATGCCATTCAAATCGCGGCAGACCAAAACATCATTCAATTCCGCCATTATCAAATTTTCTGAGCATTGGCTGGGCCTGCTGGAGTTACTGCTGGAATTGGGCGAATTGCGAAGCATGAGCAGGCTGATGACCGAAAAGCGATCACGCTGGTCATTCCGCAATCAACCCCGCCGCAGATTCTAAGAGCCTATCCCTCAAGGGTCAGATCCGTTGAAACCGGAGAGGGTCAGACCCCTTTTCAAAACTGGTCTACCGTTTGCACTACTTGTAGTCATTCCGCCGCCCAGCTTGAAATCAAAAACGGGCCGCATCACCCATTTCATCAGAAAGGTCATATCAATGGCAATGGAAACAAAAACCAACCTGACAGACAAAACGCTGAACACGTTAAACGATCTGATTCAGGTAAATATCGATGCCCAAAAAGGATTTGAGGAAGCGGCAGAAAAAATTGAAGACATGAACATCGCCAGCATGTTCCGCGAATTTGCCACTCAACGGTCAAACCAGGCTGCGGAACTGCAAACCCTTGTGTTGAAAAACAGTGAACAACCGACCGATTCGGGATCGTTCACCGCAACCGCACACCGCGCGTGGATGAATTTGCGATCCGTTTTGGGGGGCGGAAATCAGGCGATCCTGAATGAAGCTGAACGGGGTGAAGACCACATTAAAGCCAAATACGAGGACGCATTGAAATGCTGTGAGGCCAATGCTGTCAACGATGTGTTGACTCGGCAATATGCGGCAGTCAAGCAAGCCCATGATCGTGTTCGAGATTTGCGCGATTCATACGATGAATGACGCGACAACAGGCTCAAACAGTTGATTATCTGATGATCAACTTCCGCCTGTCACTCATTACCCAACTCCCATTCAGGAGCCATCCAGCCTCGTTCGAACCAAGTTCGGTTTTGACGAGGTTTTTTGTTCAGCCAATATTTTATGCGACAAATTCGTCTGGCTCCCGTCAATCCGTCAGTAGCGTTAAAAATCGCAGCCTCGCCAGAACAACAGGATTGCTATGATTGGAATCGGCAATCCAATCATCCAGCCCAGCAGCGCGTATTTGATTTTGCCATATCGTTTCTGAATTCTGATGGTCATCGGCGTCGATCCTTGGAAGGGTTAGTGAAATCGCTGCAAACTTTGGTTAAACAGGTACATCAACTCTGGGGTTGCATATTCTGTGCCAATGGCAGCGACGCCGAGCCAACGATTACCGACAACCGGAACTGAACTTGACCGACAGCTACTCAGGACTGCGGACGAAGATCTTTTTGGACATGGCTGGCGACCGTCTTGATCAACATTTTGCCGTCGATCGGTTTGCTGAGGTAGGCATTGCAACCGCACTCCAAGCACCGCTTCATGTCGCCCTGCATGGCGTCCGCCGTCAACGCGATGATCGGTTTCATAAATCCGAGTTTGCGTAATTCGACGGCGGTTTGATAACCGTCCATCCGGGGCATTTGCATGTCCAGCAGGATCAGGTCGATAATTGGCTGTCCAGTCTGCATGGCCAGCGTCACAAACTCCAGCGCCAGGAGTCCGTCCTCGGCCAGATCGACCTCCGCGCCAGCCTTGGTCAGGAATTGTCTCGTGAGAAACCTGACATCGCGGCGATCGTCAACAACCAGAACACGGCACTTCAGTTTCTCTGCTGCCAGTGATTCCTCCCACGAATCGCCGATGGATTCCCATACCGGTCGAACCAATTCGGTCTGGCTGATATCGCCGACATCAATCGAAAAGGAAAAACTGCTCCCCTTGCCCCATTCACTCGTTACGGAAATATTTCCGCCGAGCATGGCTGCCAATCGATAACTAATCGCCAATCCCAGGCCGGTGCCACCAAAGGCGCGGGTGACCGAGGCATCGCCCTGGGAAAAAGGCTGAAACAAACGGCTCTGTTGTTGTTCGGTCATGCCGATCCCCGTATCAATCACCTCAAACTGAAGTTGTGGCGTTTCTGCGGACAACATTTGTATAGCCAGTCTTACTTCACCCGATTCCGTAAATTTTATGGCGTTGCCCAGCAAATTGATCAGGATCTGTTTCAGCCGTTTCGAATCACTTTCGATTTTATCAGGAATATCGCCCGAAAATTCCACTTTAAGCGGTAGCCCCTTTTCATCCGCACGGATTTTCATGAGCGCAACGACATCTCGGACTGTTTTGTGCGGAGCAAATTTCTCCCGTTCAATTTCCAGCTTGCCAAATTCAATTTTTGACAGGTCCAACACATCGTTGATGATTTCCAGCAGAAAATGGCCATTGCGTTTGATGGTTCGCAGATAAGCAGATCTTTCGGGGTCGGTTTCACTGTCGGCCAACAGTTCGGCGTAACCCAGCACGGCCGACATAGGCGTGCGAATTTCATGGCTCATGTTCGCGAGGAACTGGCTTTTGGAAAGGCTGGCCTGTTGCCCGGCCTCGAATAGTTTTGCATTGTCGATCGCGACTGCGGCCCGCCGGCCAAGTTCCTCGACGACCTTGAGTTCGCTGGTTCCAAATCGGCGTTCCGAATGTGCGGTCAGCAGCGTCAACGCACCGAATGAGAGATTTCGTGCGATCAGCGGGACAACAATCAGTGATTTTGGCGCAACGCGGCGAATGACTTGCTCGTGTTCAGCGTTTTGCGCCGACTTGACAATTATTTCTTCCGTGAATTCAGGGATCAGCAGTGACTTCCCCTCAAACAGGCTTTGGGCCGGAGCATGGGCGATGGTGTCACGATTGGCCGGGAATTGGGCAACGGAATCCGCCAGTTCATGTTGAGATGGATCGGCATGGACAACTTTGATGCGGCGCGAGATTCCGTTGTCATCCAGCACATCAATGAAGGCCCAGTCAGCTAACACAGGTACGGCCAACCGGGTAACACTGGACAGCGTCTCTTCCAGATTCAGAGATGAAGACAGCGTTGCACTGGCTTCGCTCAGGAACCGGTCGACCTCTGCCTGGTGCTGAACCTGTTCCTCCGACACTCTTCGGTCAGTAATATCCAATTCAACACCGATCATTTGCGTTGGCGACCGTTTTTTATCTGTGCTCACATGGGCGGTTGTCATCAGCCAGCGATAATCACCGGACGAACGTCGCATCCGGAACTCTGCCTGCAAAGGTGACCGCTCGGCAAGGGATTGTCTGAATAGTCGTTCCACACGCTCCCGATCGTCGGCATGGATCAGATTCAGAAATTCCTGAAACGTACCAATCAATTCGGAGGGCTCCAACCCTACCCGTTCATCCAGTTCCCGCGACCATCGGATTTCATCGTTCACAATGTCCCATTCCCACAACGCCAGCCGCGCCGTACCAATCGCCAGCCGCAGCCGGTGTTCGCTCTCACGCAGCTGTCGCTCCTGCTTTTTCTGTTGGGTCAAATCAAACAGAAATACCACATGTTCATCATTGGCCCGGTCAATCATAAAGGCGTTGATCATCACCGACAAACTTGAACCGTCCTGTCGCTGCAGCAATACTTCATAGGGTTCGATTCGTCCGGTCTCGACCAGATCACCGATAACGGCAGCGGTTGTGCTCAAGTCCTGTGGCCGAATTGCCGTTCGCCAGTCATATCCGTCGCGAAGGAAACGGGTCTTGTCAATTCCCAGTATTTCCAGAGCGGCATCATTTGCCCGATAGACATCACCGGTCGATCGGACCAACGCAATACCAACACTCGCCCCTTCGACGATTCGTTGCAGGCGAGCTTCACCGAGCCGAATTTTTTCGACAGACAACTTCTGATCAGTAATGTCCCAGTTCAGGCCGACCATTCGAAGCGGTTGCCCGTCAGCCGAACTGACGATCTTTCCGCGTCCGGCCAACCACACCGTCCTGCCATCGGCGCGAATAATCCGGAACTCCGCGTCGTAGTCCTGCTCACCCTGAATCGCTTTTTCGATAGCCTGCTGGTTTGCTTCAGCGTCTTCGGGATGAATCAGCTTAAAGAATGCGGAACCTGTTGTTTCCGTTTCCGGTAATCCGGTCAATGACCGATGGTGACTGTCCCAAACCACCTTGTCGGAT
>JBGSXT010000690.1:0-2963 GCA_041751295.1 Mariniblastus sp. | reverse complement strand
CGCCGACACCTCCAATACCACCAATGGGCCCACCACCTCGACTCCCTTTGTCTCCAGCGCGCCCGCCTCCCCCCTGTCGCGGTCGTGCGTCGGGGTCTTTCAGATCATGATCGCCCCACAGAATATTGATGTAAACCAGATCATCCACGCTCGCTTCGATCAATTTTGATTCGCGTTCCAGCGCAAACGCGGCGAATTCCAATACGTCATCGATCAACGGTTTAACCTGAGCGCGGTCCAATTGTTCGAATTTCAGGTTCGCAATCGACTGCAGGCCGTCCAATCGTAGCCAGAAGTTATCGCGGCCTGCTTTTTCCGAATCAGTCTTCATGACCTGTGTCATGGCACTGACCACGTCGTTCCCTTCGCCGATAAAACCGAGTATCTGCGCGGACCGACGCTGCAACCAGTAACTCAAATCGCGCGACCACTTTTCCTGATCAGTTGCCGTGCCGTTGACAATCGCCAGCAACTCCGGTTTCAGTTCACTCCCCAACACGGTTGAACCTGTACCGCGACGGCTGATTTCGGCGAATCGGCGAATTCCGGCAATTGCACCAACCTTCAGTGACTCCGGCATCTTGGGGTCGCTCCAAACCCGTTTCAGGAACTGGTAGGCGTCGCTGGACGGCAGCGGCGGAGTATTGGAATTGCCGGCCGTTTCATCCAACAAACCGATCATCGTAATTGCGTTCAATCGGACCGCCGGGTGAAAATTTCCCTCGACAATCTGTTGCATGACCGGCAGCGTCAGTTGTATCAATGGTGCTCGAGTCCGTTCCGGCAAACGATAGTTAAAAAAATCCTTGAGGAATTCATCTCGCATGACCCCTAATTGGCTCAGGGAATCCTCGTCTGACTGAGTCATTCGGGCCAGACGGTATTCCTTGAAATACAAATCGCCGTCGGTGCCAAAGTTGACGTTGCCCCCCTTGATGGCATCAGCAACGGCTCGACGTGAATTGGACAGCCGTTCCCGGACTTCCCGCTGCGCCTTTCGAAACTCAATGCTGGATTCGAATTCGTCTGCTTTGGGTTCGATGAACCCCGGATTGATCGGCAGGTTTTTGTAATCCTGGCTGTTGGCTGGAATTGACAATAACAGCAGGATGATGATGGCTGACAGCAGCCAAACCAGTCCGATTCGAAATCTCCGGACGGATTTCTGTCCATCCTGTGCCATCGCTCTGACGATCTTCATTCCCAGGCTCCTCGGTTTCAAGTCTGCAGGATTGGTCTAACAAATGGACTGCCAGAACAATAAATCACTGTGCAGTCCTACGATAGCGTACACACCAATGCGAGGCGGGCCATCGTTCGAAAGGGGACCAGAATCCAAGGCAGACGGTATTCCTATCTCTAGGATACCCAACTGCTGCGGGAAGTTCAATTTAATGAGCGCCTCAGGGCGCATAATCTTCGAAAACAGAAGGGTAAGCCGCCTCCTGCGTTTCCAGAGTGTCACTGCCAATTACCCGTAATCAGGCGGTGAAACGGCGAAAGTGGCTAAAAATGAACTTTCGAAAAACAGACCGTTTCAGCTATATTTGCTAATTCACGGACACCCACATGTGATTCCAATTCCAAATGGGGCCTGCCGAAAACAATAAAGGACTTTGAGGAAAGGATGTTCTCAAATGAAATACTGCTACTTCTGCGAATACTTCGCGGCCTGTTTTCTGATGTGTTGCTGCGGCAGTTTGGCTCAAGGCCAGATTTCGCCCACCGGGGACGACACTTTCACTGCGATGCTCAAGTCGGAGATCTACGGACTTTCGGCGGAGTCTATCGAGGAGATTGTTCAAATTCGTCAACAGCTGGGAGGCGGGACACGGTTGGAATTTGACCAGCCGTTAATGCGAATGCCCGCATGTCCTGAACCCGCCCCGACAACGATATCTCAATTTGCCAGTGTGCTGGGTTGCGAACTGCCCGATCCGGAATCATCGGCAACAGAATCGGAACGGCTGTTCTTTGAAATGATCAATGCAGCATCCAAACCGACAATGAACTGTCTGAATTGCCTGGCGGCCGAAGTTGCGGATGGCGACGGCAAAGACATTACGGCGTTGCGCAGCGTCGCGCGCCGGATTGACGAGCTGGCAGCAGAACTGGAAGAAATCCACCAATTCGATCATGCCGACAACCTGCGACTGCGAGCAACGAGTCTGCGCCAACAAGCCAGAATCTCAAATCGTGCCGTCGATTCGAATTCGCGTCCGATGTTTCGTTAGGATTGCGGGAGCAAGACGCGCCTAATCTCTTGTTTTGCGAATTTGCTCACTGTATTTCTTCAGCGTTTTTCGTTCACGCGACGTGAGGCTCCTTTCGCCGTGATCGTTGATTTTTTGCAGAATTTCGTCGGCCTGCTGCCGGATTCGTTCACTGGAATTCGGCTTGTGGATTTTCAGCGAAGGCCGGGACTTGAATGGCTTCGACAGTTTGTCGAACTGCAACCAATTCAAATTCCATTTGAAATGGAAGTATGCGGCTCCAAATGCAAATCCAGTCAAATGGGCCTCCCAGGCAATGGGACTGGTCTGATCAAGAGAACGCAGTAAATCCAACACGACAACCGCGATACCCAACACCCACGCTTTGACCGGAACAATTCCAAACAGCAACAGAGTCTGGTGCGGAAACATGAAAATGAACAGGGCCAAGATGGCGGTGACGGCGCCAGAAGCACCTACCAGTTCACCGCCGGCAACACTGTAATTCCAAAGCACCCAGCCCAAACCGGCAATGACAATCGCGACCAGATAAAACCTGACAAACTCGGATCGCCCCAACTGCTGCTCAACCGGTCGACCAAAAATGAACAAGACCAGCATATTGCCAGCGATATGGAAAAACGATGTTTCGGAATTGATGGAAGCGTGCGCAAATCCGTAAGTCAGAAATTCCCACAACAGCCAGGGTTTTTGGAACACATCGGCATGCAGTGCCAGAATTTGGTTGAG
>JBGSXT010000689.1:0-11816 GCA_041751295.1 Mariniblastus sp. | reverse complement strand
CGGAATTTGTAGTAACTGGACAGCTTTTGCAAGTTAGAATTACGTCGTCAGCAGGCCCCGAATCAAGTCTTTCAATGAAAGGTGCGCACGTCGTGGTCACTGCAAACTGATTCGAAGGCATGTCGTCGGCATGTTCAATTGGATTCCGGAGTTAAAAAAAATGAATAATGTTTCGCAATATTTCCTTGCATTGGTTTTGATTTTGGCTGCGCCGTTTGGTCTCCACAATCCGTCACAGGGCGGGAATGACGAGGAAGTCACAAAAGCGATTCAATCCGCGACCGAGGCCTATGTGGCGGCCTTTAATGCCCGCGATGCCGAAAAGCTGGCGCAACTCTGGTCCGAAGACGCAACGTATGAATTGGCGGACACCAATGAAACGATCATGGGTCGGACTGCCATCGGTAAAATGTTCACTGAATTGTTTGCTGATACCGAGCCGGCACGATTGTCGGTCGCCATCGAGTCCATTCGGTTTGTTACCGACGATGTGGCTGTTGAAACGGGAACGTCCGAATTGTTCGAATCGGATGGCACGAAATCAAGTAGCCGGTATTCAGCGATCCACGTCAAACGAAATGACCAATGGTTGTTGGACAGTATTCAGGAAACGCATTTGGCGTCCGATGAAGGCGACGTTAACCCGCTGCATGAACTCGACTTTTTGGTCGGCCAGTGGGTTGATTCAACCGACGAGTCGACCGTGGAGACCTCATGCGAATGGGTCAAGAATAAAAAATTCCTGTCACGCACATTTCGGGTTTCCGCACCAGAACAAGATGATTTGGAAGGAACGCAAGTCATTGGCTGGGATCCGATTGCCGGTTCGATTCGCTCGTGGGTCTTTGATTCGGATGGCGGGTTTTCGCAGGGGAGCTGGAAACGAAAAGGAGACAGCTGGATTGTCGAGTCGACCGGGTTTTTGGCCGATGGCAGTCCTGTTTCTTCAGTTCAAGTGTATAATCGCGTCGACGTCAACTCATTCAAGTGGCAGTCCTTCAACCGGCGTGTCGGAGATGAATTGTTGCCAGCAATCGATGAAATCACAGTCGTTCGCAAGCCAGCAGAATAGAAATAGATTATTGCACTTATGAATTTTTGGGAACTACAAAACATGAATCGCAAACTCACACTTATTGTCATCGCCGTATTGGTTGTACTGATCGGAGCTTCAGACATTTTTGCCCAGCGCGGTCGAGGCGGGGGCGGTCGAGGTGGTGGCGGTGGTCGCTCGTATGGGGGTGGCGGTGGAATGGGGTCGATGAGTCGACCAGCGCCGTCCTATCGACCCAGTCCATCGATGAGTCGACCCGCGCCGTCTAATCGTCCCAGTCCTTCGATGAATCGCAGCCCGTCGATGAGTCGGCCAGCGATGAATCGACCAGCGACATCGAATTTGCAAGGGGGCGGCGCAAACCGCCCGGGCGCGAATACTCGTTCGTCGACGCAATTCGCGCAAAAACCAAGCCGCCAAAACCTAGACAGTTTTCTAAACATGCCCGAGAATCCAAGAGCAGGTTCATTCAGCAGCACTGACTCGCCTCCATCTGCAAGCCAATTGCCGGCCGGCAATAACAGTGGCAAAAAAACCTTTACCACAGCGGGTGGCAGTACCGTAACGGTTGGCGGCGCAGGTGGCAGTGGTGTGACTGGATCCGGGAATACGGTCGGGGGCGCAGTCGGCGGAATCAAAGTTGAAACTGCTGGTGGCGAGACATTCGGCAGAGTCAGTGGTGTAGCAGGAGCCACCGACGGAACGAATTCCGCTGTTCGCGGGGGCAGCATTACCGCTGCTACGGATGGACAGGGAAACTCAGCTGCCAACGTGCGCGGAGGATATGCCGACTCGTCCGGTTATCGCCAGGGGGGCTCAGTCACGGGGACGCGTAACGCCAGTGGAGTCACGCGTGTTGCCGGTACAGCCGGCTACGGTTATGGGAACGGCACAGGACAAATTGGATCGGCGTACGGCGTCCGGGGTCCGGGTGGCAATACGATCTCCGCAGGGCATGGAGCCAGTTATGTCAACGGCCAATTTGTGGGTGGCAAAAGCTGGTCCGCAGTTAATGGTTCATATACCCATTGGAACGCCTATGGTCCAGGCTGGGCAAGTCAATATCCGAACGCCTGGTGGCCGGGGAAATGGGCCGTGGCCACGACCGCTTGGGCGACAGCGACCTACGCGGTGGCCGGAGGTTATTGCGGCTGTCCGTCGGAGCCAACGTATTACGACTACGGTGAAAACGTGACCTACGACGACGGGACGGTTTACCAGGATGATCAACCGGTTGCGACCGCCGAAGAATACTACGATCAGGCCGATCAGATCGCAGAGAGTGGCACCGAGGCGTCGAACGAAGATTGGATGCCGCTGGGAGTATTTGCCCTCGTTTCCGACGGCCAAACCAATGCGGACAAAACGGTTCAATTGGCTTTGAATAAAGATGGAGTGATTCGCGGCAATTACAACGATTTGCTGGCCAACACTTTGACGCCAGTGACGGGTGCTGTCGATCGGGAAAATCAGCGGGTCGCGCTCAAATTGGAAGGCAACGATCAGTTGGTGGTAGAAACCGGTTTGTATAATTTGACAAACGACGAAGTCCCGATTCTGATCCATTACAGCGCGGATCGGCAAGAGACAAAGAAACTGATTCGTCTGGAGCGTCCCCAGGATGCACCGCCAGCGACGTAGTCGTCAAACGATTCCGAAGTTGGATCGGGTCGAATACTGCATTCCATTCGATGCGCGGCAGAGTCTGTTTGCGCCGTAGCCTGTGAGCCAGTGTTGTGCTAAGCCGTCTTGTCCGATACTTGTCTGGCAGCCAGAAATCCAAACTGGTTTTTTGTTAATTCTCAGCGGTAGACGGTGGATATCCACTGCTTGTTGCCTGTATAACTGGTTTGTTGGCTTTTGTTTTCAACACCGTAACCCTGGTATTGCAAATCTGGTTGGTCGTTGATCGCAGCCAATGGTTTAAAACAAAGTCAGCAAAACAACGGCTCACAAGACCCCCTGATAACACGTATCTTTCAAGCCGGAAAGCGTAAACCACACGATTGAATTTTATCAAAGGAGTATATGATGGCGATCGAACTTCATGAAAAACCCGAACAACACCTGTTGGAAGTCAAAGCGTCTGGCAAATTATCGGCGCAGGACTACCACGAATTTGAGCCAGCTGTTGAGCGGTTAATGGACAATGGAAAAATCAAGATCCTGTTTGAAATGCATGACTTTCACGGCTGGGACTTGGGCGCCACCTGGGAAGACATCAAATTCGCCACAAAGCACTGCCGAGACGTGGAAAAGATCGCCATGGTTGGGGATCAAAAATGGGAAAAGTGGATGTCCATGATTTGCAAACCGTTTACGTTGTCCAAAATCCGCTACTTCGATGTTGGTGAGCAAAAGGAAGCACGCCAATGGTTGGCCGGAGCGTAGGTGCTTTGATCCACCCGGCTGTGCTTGAACCAGCTGTCGTAGCAGACTTGATTGGGCCAGGTTGCAAAATTGTGAGTGTTGGAAATTTAATTTGATTCAGACGGGTCTAACGCATGATTGAATCTGCGGCACCAGCCAGCTCTTTCGATTCCAGCCGGTACTGGAAAATCCAGTTTTATATGCTTTGCGGAATGCTGTTGTTGGCACTCATCGGCATGGGGCTGACCCAATCGCTGGAAAATGGTGCCTGGGGTTATTGGCTGTTTGTAGTAATTGTTTACGCGGGACTCGGTTTGTGGCGCAGTACGCGTTCCGCGAAACTGGCTGGCAAACCCATCCAGCGGCTGATAGGTCGCGAACTGGGTCATTGGGCAGTATTGCTGGTTTTTCTGAGTATCGTTGTATTTCTTGAGCGCAAGGAATTGGTCACCCGTTCGTCAGCGGCAGATTTCTCGTTAATGACCTTGGCAGTTGGTTGTTGCCTGGCGGGGATTCATTTCGACTGGATGTTGATGGTCGTGGGCGTCGTCCTGACCGTCATGCTGTTGGCACTTGCGACGTTGGGGCAATACACGGTGGTTCTGTGGGTCATCATGATTCTGGTCGTTATCGCGGCAGTCGCCTTCTATTTTTTCAAGACCAAATTTCACGATTTGGGAACGAAGGGACTCGAATAGATTGCCTGACTGCGCGGCGATGGAACGTGGTTGAACGTGGTTGATCGTGTTCGAACGAGGTCGAGATTTTTCATGGCCAGCCCTGTCCCGGATCAGCCAGTTTCCAACCAATCCGTGCCAAATCAGTCAGCACAGCAGTCCGGATTGGTGGCCCAGCCCGATTGGTGGTTCAAGCCAGTAATCTGGATTGTGTTGATCGCGCTGATTTATGTGCTTAAAGAGTTTTTTCTGATTGGTTTTTTGACTTTCCTGATCTGTTTCCTGGTTCGTGGATTGGTGCGATTGTTAAAACGTCAAATGGCACCCAACAATGAAAGTCATTGGTTGGATTTGATTCTGACTCTGTTCGTTTTTGTGGCTTTTTGCGCGACATTGTACGCTGCGGGTCGATTCTTTGTGCCTCAAGTCGTTCGCCAAGGACGTAGCCTGCTGGCCCATTTGCAAAACGCGAGCATTGAAAGTATTCAAAATACCTTGTTGGCAAATACGATTGGAAACTGGCAATTCCATCGGCAATTTGGTTCGCCGACGGACGACCGGTATGCAAACGAATTCAAATCGTTTCAGCAATCCGGTCGCAGCGGGGAGGGCCTTTACAAATCTTTTCCGCAGCTTTACGCCAGGCTACAAACAGAATTTGAATCCAACTTTGAACAGGTGCAGTTGCAACATTTGCAATCTGACTCTCGGCAGGGGAGTCTGGCCAAAGAACAATTCGAGCAATGGCTGTTGCAGATTCGCGTGCCCCGTCTGTTCGAAGACAAAAGCGATTACTACATATCACGATGGCAACAGGAATTTGAGGCGCAGGGAAAAACTGATGAATTGGCAATGCTCAAACAAAAAACTGATTTCGAATCGATTCGCGACCTGCAAATCCACCAGCGAATTCTGGCTGACCTGAAGGCCGATCCGGTACTATACGCCGAATACGGAAACCAATGGGCAGAGGCTCAATCTGTCCGTCAATGGGCCGAATTTCGCAAATCGGCAGACTATCAAGACCAATTCAAATCCTTTTTTGAAACTCGGCGACAGGAAAACCCGGACGCCGTTCCATTGGACTACGACTTTTTTCAGACCTTGGTCAAAGCCTATCCAAAAGGGAATGCAGAATTCCTGATGGCAGTCCAACAGCATTACAAAAATGACAGCCAATCGCCCGCTGTGCAGCATCAGGATTTTGAAACGGCGACCAAATTGCAACTGGGCCAGCAATGGTGGGGTTCTAGCCATATCGCCGACTGGATTCGCGATCATGCAACCAAGGATGGACCGGGCGCGCTGGTGGGATGGGTCGGATGGATGGAGGAACGATTTGGCGATTTGGTCAAAGTCCCAATTCAGGTCGTCACCGCATTGATTCTGGCGATTTTCATCTTGATCGAATGGCCGGGCATGAAAAAAAATGTGGCCAGTCTTCGCGACACCAGACTCCGGCCCGTATTTGAAGAAATTGCTCCAGGCATCGTTGCACTGGGCAAATTGATTGGCAAGTCATTTCAAGGCCAGATGGTGATCGCGTTGTTCAATTCCCTGTTCACGTTGATCGCCCTGTGGATCATAGGAATTGAATATAAGTTCATTTTAACGATGTTGGTTTTTCTATTCAGTTTTATTCCGGTGGTCGGCGTGATCCTGTCAGGAATTCCATTGTGTGCGGTAGCCATCTTCCAACCCGGCGGCTCCCTGATCATGGCTTTGCAAGTGATTGTCGCGGTCGCGATTATCCACCTGATCGAAGGGATGATTCTGTCGCCACAAATTATTGGCAAGATCGGCCATCTGCCCCCGGTGCTGGTGATTGTGATCCTGTTGGTCTCCGAACACTTTTTTGGCATGTGGGGGCTGATCCTGGGAGTCCCAGTGGCGATTTATTTGATTCGAATCGTTATTTTGAACACGGCGATTCCCGGGGTTTATGATCCCACCGAAACGTATGCTAATGGTTGACCAGCAGCCGAAAGTTCCGCAGCATGATGCGTAAACATTCCCCACCGCTTCGGCTGGACAGGTCTTCATGCTGGCACGCTACTCTTGTTTTGCCAACGACCAAAATAAAGGAACGACAACTAGATTTTCCCGTGAGATCGTTGCTTTATGCTGTCGGAAAGCCGGACTGCTGGTGAAGCATAAGAATTGATTTCTTGAACCGATTATGCCGATGCTAGGAATTAAACAATCTTCATCGCAGGGGGAATATATGCGATTGTTCTTGGTTTTGCTGATTACCAGCTTTATGCTGTCAATTTCATCGATGACGTTCGGGCAAACATATGGGGTTGAGCTGCACAATTCGCTGATGCCAGCATCCAGCGGCATGGGCGGCGCCAGTCTCTCGCAGCCGCAGGATATTCAATCCGCGATCTACGCCAACCCTGCTACCATGACCCAATTCGAGGGGACTCAGTTTTCCTATGGCGGTGGATGGGCAGAGCCGACGTATAACATCACTCAAACCACATCGGCACCTTTAGCAGGTGTCACTCCGTTTCAGGCCAAATCCCAGACTCCTGGTTCGCTGGTCTCCAATATTGGGGTACTGTTCGACAATAACGTGATGGGACGACCGGTAAAAATCGGATTGGGTTTGATGACCAATGCGGGTCTCGGCGTGGACTTTCGTCAGGTACCCGAATCCAACGGCACTCACCTTTCGCTGCTCGCCCTCGATGCAGTCAGCTCGGCTGCCATGCAATTGTCGGATCGAATCTCAATCGGTTCATCGGTCAATTTGGGGACGGGAATTTTAGATGGACCGTTTGCATCCAGCAGTTCCTCCCAAATTGATTATGCACTCAGAGGTTCGATCGGACTCAATTATGAATTGGCTCCAGGCAGAACTCTGGGTGCCTATTGGCAGTCCAGGAAAAACCACACGTTTGACGATGTCGTTCGCTTTCCCGGAGGATCATTTCAGGACATCAATTTGAGTTTGCCATCCAATGTTGGCCTGGGCATCGCCGACAGCTGCCTGATGAACGGCCGATTACTGCTGGCGACAGACGTTATATTCAAACAATACAGTGAGGCCGACTTTTTTCGTTCCGTCTACAGCGATCAGTGGGTGCTTCAATTAGGCAGCCAGTATATTTTGAATCCGCGTATTCGATTGCGTAGCGGTTATGCGTATAACGAAAATCCGTTGTTGGAAACCGTACCTTTATCCATCGGCGGCGTGATTCCCATCGGCGGCGCACCTGGAATACAATATGTACAAGGTCAACTGGCTGCGGTCTCCCAGCATCGCCTGACCGGCGGTGTGGGAATTCGGGAAATCATGCCCAATACAGATTTGGACCTGAGTATTGGCGGCATGTTCCTGGGAACCGACACTTTTGGCGGAACAACCGCATCGGTAGAAAGTTATTGGTTCGCGATGGGATTGACGTGGCGATTCGGAGGCTGCAATCAGGAATCCTGTTCGCCGTGTTCTTCCTGTAATTCCTGCGAAGGCTCAGATCCAATGTCGACGGAATACTCCAGTGGTCAGCCGATCATTCAATAACGAAACGCGAGGCGGCTGCCGGTGATCCAGCTCAATCCGGTTTCCAATATTAAATTGAATGATTTAACCGGAAAGAAAACGACATTGTTCGACGTCGGCCAGCACATATTCGGCGAGTGGCAGTTAATAAAATACGCGATTTGAGTCGAATAGTTGTCTCAACTGTTTTGAAACAATTGAGGGCAACTTTTACACACTGCCAACATCTTCGTGCCGCGCGCCTTATTCTGCCATTGCTGGCACTTCGGGTTGTTCAACACCACCGGGTCGAACGGCTTCGTCCAACGTAAGAACATAAGCACTGATCGCCAAAAGCATCAGCACAATGGCTGTCCAGAATCGCCAGTCGTGATGAATCAATTTGCTCTTCTTGACCTGGTGATGCACGTTTCCATGTTGAGCCTTGGCGTGAGGATCATGTTTTTGTTTTGACATGTGAGGGAACTTTCCTTTCCGGATTTGTTGTGGAGTAATTCGACTGCAGCCGGGACAACCCGGGGAGCCGACATGAGTTACTGATTTGAATACGGGAATGCCCTTTTCGTTGGGCTCAATTGATCCTACTCCTCACCGAAACCGGCGCGCAACTTAGCTTCCTGCTCGTGGGTCAGGTTGGACTTGATCAGCGTGCCGATCTTGCCCTTGAGTTCTTCCTCAACTTTATCCAGCGTCACGTTTCCCGTCAGCAGGAACAGGGCCGACGTTCCTTCAGTAATCTGTTTACGAACCGATTTGATGAAATCGTCGTCAATGCCATATTCCTTGAAATGGCCAGACAAAGCGCCCATCGCTGCGCCAATAGCCATGCCAAAAAAGGGAACAAAAAACAGCATCCCAAACAGCATCCCCCAAAAAGCACCCCCCAGGGCGCCCACCGCCGTCAGATCGGTGACCTGCCTGGTTTTGGGTTTTCTCTTTCCTTCGGGCCATTCAACAATGGCGGCATCGGCAATTTCAATCAGATGCTGTTTTTGAACCTCGGCCAACTTGCCCAACGCCTCGGCGGCACCAGTCGCCGAATCAAATTTCCAAACGGTCAAAGCAGCCATTTTATTTTTTTCTTTTGCAAGTAATTCTTATTGAGGTTGTTGATATTGATCACCACGGGAATCCGCAAATCCCGCAGGTCAGCGTATTCTGTTCGATGCCGAACCAATGCACAACCAGGGCAATCTGCGGACCCAATTCAGTCGGTAGCGCAAACAAGAACGCAACAACACGATCTGATCAGCCGCCTCACGCCAAACCGCTATCTTTACAAAGTCTTAATAAGATTGCCACCACTTTTGTCCCCTTTTTGATGCGACACATGCTTTAATTCACTCGAACATAACCATCGATGGCCAATCAGCCATGGTCATTATTTGGCTTTTCATCAGGGGTGTATTTTTTGACTGCGAATGCCGCAAGGCCCAACTCGACGTCAGCTTGAAAGCGAAGGACTAATCGTGGACTGGACGACCATTCTTGCGCTGATTGTCACGATCGCGCTCGTCACGTACCTGACAGTTGCATTGCTGACGCCGGAGAAGCTTTCATGACTTTCAATATTGCCATTCAGATCGGACTGTTTCTGATAGTTCTTCTGGCCTGCGTCAAGCCGCTTGGCCTCTATATGGCCAGAACCTACTCGGGTTCCTCAACAGCAATCGCCCGGCGTTTCGCACCTTTCGAGCGTCTGTTGTACCGCGTGTGTGGCATCGATGCGTCGGCAGAGATGACTTGGGTGCAGTACGCCATGTCAGTGATTATGCTCAGCGTCGTCAGTTTTTTTGCAGTTTATGGGCTGCAACGGGTTCAAGGAGCCTTGCCCCTTAATCCAGAACACTTTTCCGCCGTTTCGCACGATTCGTCGTTCAACACGGCAGTCAGTTTCATGACGAATACGAACTGGCAGGGTTACGGCGGCGAAACGACGATGAGTTACCTCACGCACTTGCTCGCTTTGAACGTGCAGAACTTCGTATCGGCCGCAACGGGAATGGCCGTACTGGTTGCCTTTATCCGAGGCTTCACAAGACACACCATGAACAGCATCGGTAATTTCTGGGTCGATCTGGTGCGTGGTACGCTGTACATCCTGCTGCCGCTGTCTTTCGGCCTCGCAGTGGTGCTAGTCTCGCAGGGCGTTGTTCAGACGTTTTCCGCCTCGCAGGAAATCAAACTGCTGGAGCCGGTCGTCGATTCGGAAAGCAATACAATCACAACGCAGACAATTGCCGTCGGCCCGGCGGCGTCGCAAATTGCCATCAAACAATTAGGCACCAATGGTGGTGGATTTTTCAACGTGAACTCCGCTCATCCGTTGGAAAATCCGACCCCGCTCTCGAACTTTCTGGAATTGCTGGCAATCCTGTTCATTCCGGCCGCGCTGTGTTACATGTTTGGCGAAATGGTTGGTGATCGTCGTCAGGGTTGGGCAATCCTTGCCGCGATGTCAGCGATCTTCATTCCGCTGTTGTTGTGGGCAACATTGGCAGAACAACATGGCAATCCAACCTTCGCAGAACTGGGCGTCGACCAGGCGGCTTCCGATACTCATTCCGGCGGCAACATGGAGGGCAAAGAGACGCGCTTCGGTATCGTGAACTCGGCCATGTGGGCCGTTGCCACAACCGCCGCATCCAACGGTTCCGTCAATTCGATGCACGACTCCTACACGCCGCTGGGCGGACTCGTTCCCATGTGGCTTATGCAGTTGGGTGAAGTAGTCTTTGGCGGTGTTGGCTCCGGTTTATACGGTATGCTGGTTTTCATTTTGATCGCGGTTTTCATTGCCGGCCTGATGGTGGGACGTACACCCGAGTACCTCGGCAAGAAAATCGGAGCCTTCGAAATCAAAATGGCTGCCATCGCGATTCTTTGTCCATGCGCGACGGTACTCATCGGGACTGCGATCGCCGTTGCGACACCGTCAGGACAAGCGACCATTTTTAACCCGGGACCGCATGGCTTCAGTGAGGTGCTGTATGCATTATCGTCGGCCGGAAACAATAACGGGAGCGCGTTCGCGGGACTGGGTGCCAACACACCCTTCTATAACGTACTGCTGGGTTTGACGATGTTGATCGGACGATTTTCCGTGATGCTGCCAGTGCTGGCGATCTCCGGTTCG
This sequence comes from Mariniblastus sp., assembly GCA_041751295.1. Lineage (GTDB taxonomy): Bacteria > Planctomycetota > Planctomycetia > Pirellulales > Pirellulaceae > Mariniblastus. The sequence continues at coordinate 1,071 of JBGSXT010000689.1, read as the reverse complement.
CTCGCATCGAAGAATTGCGTGCCTGCTGGTCCGGGGACGCTACCAACCCATACGCCGCTGTTCGTTATCCTGCTGGTCTTCGTAGTCATAGTCGTCGGCGCATTGAGTTTCTTTCCGGCTCTGGCACTCGGACCGATTGTCGAACACCTGTTGTTGACGGCGAAATGAGTGAGGAATACCAAAATGAGTAAAGTCACTGCCCGACTGTTCGATTCCGGGATTCTTCAAGAGGCATTGGTCGGAGCTTTTCAGAAGCTTACCCCAGTCGTGCAACTGCGGAATCCAGTGATGTTCGCGGTATACCTGGGTAGCGTCCTGGCAACAGTACTGTGGGTTAATTCGCTGGGTTCGTCGACGGGAGAATCGTCGGGTTTCATTCTTGCAGTTGCCGTCTGGCTTTGGTTCACCGTGCTATTCGCCAACTTCGCTGAAGCGATCGCCGAGGGACAAGGGAAAGCCCAGGCGGCAGAACTCAGGAAGAGTCGCACCACCGTTATTGCAAAGAAACTGACAGATGTTCGTCAGCGGTTGACCGAAGATGTCTCTGCAAACAACCTCAAAATCAATGACATCGTCATCGTCAAAGCGGGCGAAACCATTCCGGCGGATGGTGAGGTTATCGAAGGGGTCGCCTCTGTTGACGAGAGCGCCGTTACTGGCGAGAGCGCCCCCGTTGTACGCGAAAGCGGAGGTGACCGAAGCTCAGTCACTGGCGGTACGCGGGTCATCTCGGATTGGTTGATCGTCCAGGTGAAAACTCTGCCGGGACAGAGTTTCCTTGATCGGATGATCGCGATGGTCGAGGGAGCCAAGCGTCAAAAGACGCCGAACGAAATCGCTTTGGCGATCCTGTTAGCCGCATTGACGCTCATCTTCCTGATTGTTGTGGCGACGCTGTTACCCTACTCGATTTTCAGCGTTTCGGTCTCCGGTCAGGGTCAGGTGATCAGCCTCACGGTGCTTGTGGCTCTGTTTGTGTGCCTCGCTCCAACCACGATTGGGGCGCTGCTGTCGGCCATCGGCATAGCAGGTGTGAATCGGCTCAGTCAGGCCAAAGTCATTGCCATGTCC
>JBGSXT010000688.1:0-2431 GCA_041751295.1 Mariniblastus sp. | reverse complement strand
GTGGCAGCAAGACTGCTAATACCGAGAAGACTGCCGATGCCCAATCCCTGCCTGGTCGCCAGTTTTATTGGTAAAGATCCCGTCGGATCGTAGATATGGCAGGGGACCGGATTCAGAGTATGACTGGTCTTCAATTTCGGTTGACCATCAGAACCGATTGCAACTCGGCCCTGAGCGTCCAATTCGTACATTTCGTCCGCATTGCCATGATCGGCCGTTACAATCAACAGTCCGTTGGCTTTTGTGATTGCCTTGATCAACCGCCCAACACACAGATCAACCACCTCGACTGAAATTTCGACGGCTGGCAGATCGCCGGTATGGCCGACCATGTCGCCGTTGGGATAATTCGCGCGAATGAATCGGTGTTGACCTTTGGCGATGGCGTCAATCAGGACGTCAGTGATTTCCCCGGCCTTCATCCACGGTCGCTGTTCAAAAGGGCACTTGTCCGACTTGATTTCGACGTATTCCTCGAGTTCTTCCGAAAACTTGGCACTCCGGTTGCCGTTGAAGAAGTACGTGACATGCCCGAACTTCTGAGTCTCACTGACGGCCAATTGCGTGATGCCGGTATCGGCAAGGTACTGACCCAACACCGAATCAATCGCCGGCGGCTCGACGAGAAATCGGAGCGGAATTTTTTGATCGGGATCGTATTCCATAATTCCGGCAAACCGAACATCCGGCCTGGGACTCCGTGCAAAGTGATAGAAATCCTGATCATCAAAGGCACGCGTGATTTCAATCGCCCGGTCACCACGGAAATTGAACAGAATCACACTGTCACCATCGACAATCGGCCCCACCGGTTTGCCCTCCCGGTAGATTACGAACTCTTTCAGATCCTGATCGATCACGCCAGGATTATCGGCGCGAAGCTGCTGGATGGCTGCTACCGCCGAATGGAATGGGCGTCCTTCGCCCCGGACATGGGTTTGCCAGCCGCGACGAACGATTTCCCAGTCGGCGTTGTAGCGATCCATCGTGATGTACAATCGCCCGCCACCGGATGCAATACAATAATCGAAGTTTGAATCGCAGTTAATTTCGGCCAACAGTGCTTCCAACTGCGACACGTACAACAAGGCCGAAGTTGGTGGGACGTCCCGTCCGTCCAGCAACACATGCACTCGGACTTTGCGGATTCCCTCCCGCTTTGCCTGCCGAATCATGGCCAGCAGAATGTCGATATGGGAATGCACATTGCCATCGGACAACAATCCCAGAAAGTGCAACGTGGAACTGTGTTGCCGCACTCCATCCAGCAGATAATTCCAATTCGCGCTCTGATAAATATCGCCCGTGCGTACTGCGTTTTGAACCAACAGAGCGCCTTGGTCAAATACGCGACCGGCACCAATTGCGTTATGACCAACCTCGCTGTTTCCCATGTCCTCATCCGATGGCATTCCCACCGCCCGGCCGTGTGCTTTGAGCTGAGTGGTCAACGCATTTTTCGCCAGCCAATCGAGATTCGGCTTGTTCGCTTTGGCCACCATGTCCCCAGCATCGCCACCTCCGATGCCGATTCCGTCCATAATGACAAGAACCACTGGGCCTTGAGGTCCAGCAAACCCGGCAGTTTTTCGTAAAGAGTACATGTGATCAAGGAAAGAATCGGAAGGCCTTTGGAATCCAGGAGTCTTCCACAGCTTTCACGAAGGGGCAAGCCCACGTTGATTCGCAGCGAAATGACCTGAACTTTGAGACGAAACAGAAGATTTGAGCATTGACAAAACAATGGACATACCGCGTTGATCTGGCATAATGCAAGTCCACTTGAGTAAAGACTGGATGCACCATGGCGAAAAAGAACACAACGAACGACGATGGGAAACTGGGACGCAAGCCTTACGAAAAGGAACTGCGCAAGCTGCAAGCCAAATTGTGCATGCTGCAGGAATGGGTCAAACACACCGGGCACCGCGTCATTATCGTTCTTGAAGGACGCGACGCAGCGGGCAAGGGTGGAACCATCAAGGCCATTACCGAGCGCGTCAGCCCGCGCGTATTTCGCCTGGTCGCGCTGCCAGCGCCTTCGGACCGCGAGAAATCGCAGATGTACATGCAGCGCTACATGCAACATTTTCCCGCCGCCGGTGAAATCACCATTTTTGACCGCAGCTGGTACAACCGTGCCGGCGTGGAGTACGTGATGGGATTCTGCTCCCAGGAGCAGCACAAACGATTCCTGGAGTTGTGCCCTGAAATCGAACGCTACATCACCGATGGTGGCATCCAACTCATCAAAATCTGGCTCGAAGTCAGCGACGAGGAGCAGAAGCGACGCTTCGAATCCCGTATCGACGATCCGCTCCGGCAGTGGAAACTGAGTCCCATGGATCTGCCGTCGCGCAGTCGGTGGTACGAGTATTCCCTCGCACGCGACATGATGCTTGAGGCCACTGACACCCAACACGCACCCTGG
>JBGSXT010000687.1:0-4467 GCA_041751295.1 Mariniblastus sp. | reverse complement strand
TGTCCGCCCACGAACCGTCAAACACGTTGAATCGCCAGCCATGCCAGGGACAGGCGACGGTCGAATCCTTTTTGTTCAAATCGCCGGCGGACAGGGAAGCACCCATGTGCGGACAAAGGTCGTCGATCGCCGTAAATTTGCCATCCACGTTGAAGACGGCAACGACCCGATTGTTGATCTCGAAGCAACGACCTTCTCCTTCGGGAATGTCGGCGATACGGGCGACGGTTTCAAACCTGGCCATTACTTCTCCGTAACTTTCATGGTCACGTCGGTAGTAACCGATGTCAAAATCGTCCGGTCGCGATACGTTCGGCTCGTTTGCATGGCGTTTTCGAACCGGGATTCAAGCATGGTTCTTGCTTGCGGCGCAAACCAGAACGAGCCACTTCCCGAATACTCGTCGATAACTGCATTTTCAACGCTTGGATCAGCAACTTCGATTGCCGACTTCAAGGAAAACTCCAACCCGGCAATTTCGTCTCGTTCCCGTTCGCCGTCAAAGGAATAGAAATTGGATCGTTCAACCATGCCAAACGCGTTTCTGATCTGAGCTGTTGTTTTCCAGGTATCACCCTGTTGGATTGCCTGTTCAGGGAAGACAATCGCCGTTTGCCCAATCAATTCCTTCAGGCCCTCTACAGAAAGGACTTCACGCAAACGCATTGAAGCGGGGGCGTTTCGCAAAGCCTCCATCGACTCCTGGGGAACAGTAACGTCGACAACTTCGCCCCGTGTCGACATCGCGACTTTGAAATCGGAATTGACCAGCGGCCGAACCTGTTTAAGCAGTTCAATGCTCAGTTCGCTTTTTTCGTTTTCGGCGTCCGTGTCAACTGCCGTTGTGCGGATTCCGTTTTTTGTCGGAGTGTCCATTTTCAGATGGATTCTGCGGATGGATTGATTGATCGTGATTCGATCCTCGTCGACCGCTTCAATTTTCCAATCCATCGTCAACTGCATGACGTTGCCGATCTCTTTTCGGCGAGTATCAATGTTGGTCGTGACTTTTGTCGTCTGCTCAAGTAAAACCTGATACTCATCGCCTACTTCAAACTGCCAGCGAATCTGGCGAGTCTCCTGACCGGCAATCAGGCTGGCGACAGCGACCGTAACAAAAATGGCTCGTGCGAAAGCCATCAGCAGCCATGGGAAATTCATATTTTCGTTCCAAACAATGGAAGGCCCCTTACTGAGTACGAGCCGGTAAAAGTCAAAGTTCGTGGGAATTGCCGGGGTTCAAAACAATCGGCTGAGCCGACGTCTGGGCTGTGACCAGTTTCGCCCATGCATTCGCATCCTGCTCGATCGGCGGCCAAGTATTGTAATGGGTTGGCAACACCTGTTTGGGTCGGATCAGTTTGATCGCTTCGATACTGTCATCAATTCCCATCGTGAACAGATCGCCAATCGGCAGCACGGCCAAATCGATGCCCACGTTTCCGATCAGTTGCATGTCCGAAAAGAGCGCCGTATCGCAAGCGAAATAGATTTTCCGGCCCTCGATGGTCAGCACGAATCCAGCCGGGTTTCCACCGTACGAACCATCGGGAAGCTGCGAGCTGTGAATGGCTTGAGTCATTTTGACGTTGCCGAAATCCAGCTCCGTCTGCCCACCAATATTCATGCCAATTGTATTTTTGACACCATGTTTTTTCCCAAACCAGGTGGCGATCTCATAATTGGCGACCACGGTGGCATCGTTCCGGTTGGCAATCTCTGCTGCGTCGGCTACATGATCAAAATGTCCATGCGAAATCAGGATCGTTTTCACCGACAGATCATTGAGTTTGACGGGAGCAGTCGGCGAATCGGTCAGAAACGGATCGAGCAGTATTTGCTGACCGCCTGCAGCACCGACCGTGATCAACCAGGTGGCGTGACCATACCAGGAAAGTCTTATTGACATGATGTCCTTCGTGTTGTCGCCTGTTTGGCGGGTTGATCGCGCGGCGATTTCGACGGCTGTTGTCGCAACAACCGGTTCATATTGATTTTGTATTTTTCGACACCAGGCTGTCCGTAGGGATTGATGCCCATCAAGCGACCTTCAACAACCGTGGCCAACATCAACATTTGCATCAGCTGCCCAAGCCCATCTTCGTCGGCTGCCGGCAAATGCAAATCGGTCGTCGGCCGGCTGTCGGATTGGTAGGCCAGATTGGTTCCGGCAATCGCTGCGTCCATCACGTCCGGCAGCGTCCTGTCCGCCAAATCGTTCAGTCCATCGGCATCCCACAGGCTTTCACCAACAGCCAGTGGCTCGTAACGCCACGAATCCACGATCAAATTGTTGATCACTTTGTCGCGTCGGCCTTCCTGATGCTGCTGCGCCCGCGAATGCAGGTCCCGCGTATTGACCACCGTCAATGGCAAAGCTCCCTGCCCCTCCTTGCCGAGACTTTCCGCCAGCAATTGATCGTACCACATGCCCGTCGACTCGAGCGACTTGTTCCAAACGCTCAGAATCCGGGTGTGGCAGTTTCTCTTCTGTTCGAGCAGATGGTTGACAGCCACATAATCGAGAACCACGTTTTCGCCTGGTGCTGCAGTACGAAAGTGGCTGGTCATCGCTGCGGCAGATTCCAGCAATTGGATCACGTTGATGCCGAGGATCGCCGCAGGCAACAATCCGACCGGCGAAAAAACGCTGAAACGCCCGCCCACTCCGTCGGGAACTCGAAACCGGTCGAGACATCCGATTGCGTCGGCCAGTTGAGCCAATTTGCCTGACTCGCCAGTAACGGGTACGACCAATTCCGCCAGTCTTTTTTCCCCTACCTGATTGGACAATTCCCGCAGAAACTGCCGCAGCGCGACCGCCGTTTCCAGGGTCCCGCCACTCTTGCTGATCACGACAATCGCCCACGGTTCCGACCGTTCCGTCTGCAACAGTCGGATCAATCCCTGGGTCCAATCGTTGTCGACATTGTTGCCGTCGAAATACATTCGTGGCCGACCGCCCCGTTCCGCCCGGGAAAAATCATTGAAGTAGGGCTGACAGCAACAATCCATCAACGATTTGGCGCCCATGTACGATCCGCCAATCCCCAACACCACGACCCGATCGGCCGCCTCCTGGATTCTTTTGGCCGTCAGCAGTATTTGCCCCAGTTCACTGTCGTCCCGATTGGATTGGTAATCGTCCAGCAGCCGTTCCGGCATTTCGATAAAGCCCGCGTCGAGCGGTTGCTTATCGGTCGGAACAATTCCTGAAGCAAACAGTTCCAGATCGACGTGCAGAATTTCATCTCGGACTTCGATCATGCGCGGACCCAAGGCAGCCAGTTGCTTGGCCGAGATCCCATGTTTATCGTCGAAACTCCCCTGCGGGTCAAATCTAATAGGACGAATCCTGCTCATGAAATCACTTTCGCCTTGGTTTTCTGTCGACAGCCGGTCCTCAAAAGAGAAGCCTGCCCTTGTTGCTACATTTTCGCCAATCGCCTTCGTCTGCCCGATCATTTTCGAGAAATCGCTGGCGATGACAACGGGACGAACACCGTGATCAAGGCTTTGGTTTCAGTTTGATTTCAAAAAGCGTCGGCCAGTTTTTTCCAGTCACAATCAGCTGCTGCGTGTTGGGATCGATGGCGATCCCGTTCAACACATTCTCTCGCGGGCGGTTGTTCAACAGGCTACCCAGTTCAATAATCGAGACAACCCTGCCCGTTGCCGGGTCGATTTCGTAAACGTTGTCATGGTCCAGCCGATTGGCGTAAATTTGTCCGTTGGCGTATTCCAATTCGTTCAATCCACTGATGTAGGAATGGCCATTGCGAACGGTAACGACCCGTTGCTCTTCGAATGTTTCCGGATCAAGGAAATGCAATTTGGCCGAACCGTCACTCATGATTAAATGTTTGCCATCGTACGTCAGACCCCAACCCTGGCCTCTGTAAGTGAATTCACCGATCTTTTCGAGTTCCAGATCATAAACGTGACAGAGCCCTTCTTTCCACGTCAGCTGGTACAGTTTGTCGCCAACCATCGCCAGACCTTCACCGAACTGGTCATCGGCCAACTGTTTCTGCTTGACGACTTCACCGGTTTCCAAATTGACTTTTCGAACGAACGACTGGCCATCGTATTTCCCGGTACTTTCCCACATATGTCCGTCGTTAAGCAGCAGCCCTTGTGTAAACGCAGTCGGATCGTGAGGATATTCACGGATGATTTCCGGAATAAACCGAGGCACAACGGGTTCGCGATTTTTCATAGCCTGCATCAGGTAAGTTCCTCCAAAGGCAAACAGCACGAATATGCCAATCAAATACCAGCGGCGGGCGTCGCTGCGGATCACGACAGAGGGCGCAGGCTTCTGGCTGGTGGGCGAGTTGCCAGGAATCTCGCCGAATGCCGGTCGTTTCTTTCGTTGACGGGAATTGTTGCCGGAGACTTTTTTGGTCATGTTTATGGTTCTTCAGTTTCGAGGCTTTGTCTTAAATGGGTTCAAACCCTTACCGG
>JBGSXT010000686.1:0-6528 GCA_041751295.1 Mariniblastus sp. | reverse complement strand
TGTCAGTCCATTCGTCGAATTGATTTCGAACGGCGGATTCAGCGACAAAGCGGATATTAATCTCGACGGTGTGGTCAACCTGCAGGACATTGGCCCATTTGTTGAATTGCTCACCGGTTAACCATCTGATCCCGAGTGCAGGAACGATTTCGAATTCGATCGGACGAATAATCAGGAATGAATCAAATGCAGAACAGTAATCGAATCAGAATCGGATTCACTTTAGTCGAACTGCTGGTTGTGATTGCGATCATTGGCATTCTGATTTCGATGTTGTTGCCCGCCGTACAACAGGTCCGAGAAGCGGCTCGCCGGTCGGCTTGCCAGAACAATTTGCGGCAGATCGGGCTGTCGGCGTTGAATTACGAATCGACGCATGGCCGGCTGCCGCCGCCGGCCTATGGCCAGGGTGGATTCGAAGTCCTCGGTTCGACATTCGTCGTGCTATTGCCTTTTGTCGAAGACAACAATCGCTTCCGGGAACTTGATCTGGATTTGCCGATCAATGTCGCGCCCAATTCCGAATTCACGTCGGAGCGATTAGAGCTGTACCTCTGCCCGTCGATGCAATTGACGCCAGCGGCCAACGAAGGGAGCTACCTGATATCCTTTAGCACCCGTTACCTGGGGCCAGGATCGGGAAATATCCAAGCCGATGGCGCCTTCAATCGACCGGTGTCAGGAGGGATCAACAATTATAATCTTGGTTTAAGGGACATATTGGACGGTACCAGCAACACATTTTTTTTCGGTGAAATCGACAATAGCGTGATCTGGACCGAATTTGATGGATCGCCAGCCAATTTTGCTGACGGATCATTCCTCTGGCCCAGTGGATACTGGTTCAACGCGCGCGGGCACGTGGAAGGCACGTTCAATCTAAAAGTCCCGACTCCAGTCAATGATTTCAAACAACATCGGACTTTCCGCAGTGATCATCCAGCCGGGGTCAATTTCTGTTTGATCGATGGCTCCGTCCAATTCTTTTCAGAAAATACGACACACGATGTACTGGTCGGTTTGACTACGCGAAATGGGGGCGAAATGGTATCGGTGAAATAGTTTCGTTCGGCAATTTAGACAATTCAAATCGGATTCAGGTAAAATCATGATCATCAAACAAGTTCGGATCGCAAACATTGCATTGGCAGTAATAATCTGCAACCTCGTTTTACACTCGACTGCCAATGCCCATTTCATTTGGGTTGCCAAATCGGCAGAGACTGGAAAAGTTAATGTCTATTTTGGCGAAGGGCCTTACGCTGACAAAGCCCAATTCCTGGGCGGTTTGAGCGGCATGCAGGTTTGGTCCGTCGACGTCGATGGAAAAGTGTTGCCCATCCTTTTCGAGAAGAAGACGGACGGCGAAGATGGCTGGTTCGAATGCAGTTCCGACCTACCGCTGATTCAGGTTGACGTGGATTGCGAGTACGGACTGTTCTCGCGTGGCGAGAACGCGATGTTCCTGCACTACTCGGCCAAATATGTCAGCGAAGGTTCTGGCCGGAATGTGAAATCGACGGGCAAACTGCCGCTGGATATTGCTTTCGAAGCGGCTGCAGGCCAAACGACCTTTAGCGTCACGTTTAACGCCCAGCCAGCCACTGATTGCGAATTGCAAATCGTTGATGGAAGCGGGGCGACGCATGATTTGAAAACGGACGCAGCCGGTAAAGTAGTCTTCAATCAGGTACCGCAGGACCAATGGCTGGTGCGGGCAAAAATGACCAACAGTTCGCCCGGCGAAGTGGATGGCAAAGCGTACGACGAAAAGCGATATTACTGCACTTTGGCAATCGGCCAGACAAAAACGAAAGTCGCGACCGACGAAATGGCAAAAGCAAAAGAAACCAAACTGGCGAAGACGGATACGGCCATGCAGAAATCACCTTTCCCGGAACTGCCGATCGGTGTCACCAGTTTCGGTGGCGCGATTGCTGGAGATCATCTGTATGTTTTTGGTGGTCATTGCGGCGACGCCCACGATTATTACAAGGCTGGACAGAACGCAACGCTTTACCGGTTAAATGTCAAGAAACCGAATGCGTGGGAAACCGTCAACGAAAGCACTGGGTTGCAGGGACTGGCGATGGTTGAGCACAAGGGAAACCTGTATCGAGTAGGTGGATTTACCGCCCTGAACGAACAGGGCCAGGAGCAAGACCTGCATAGCGTTGCCGAGTTTGCCCGCTTCAATTTCGAATCGAATCAATGGGATCAGATGAAGCCGATGCCGAATCCGCGTTCGTCACTGGATGCAGTTGTCGTCGGTGATTCGTTGTTCGTTGTGGGGGGCTGGATGATTGATGGCAAGGAAAAAACCGTCTGGTCCGACAACATGGTTTCCATCGATCTGTCCGACCCCGATGCCGATTGGGAAACGATTTCCGTGCCTTTCAAGCGACGGGCATTATCGGTCGCTCATCAGGGTGACCAGTTGTACGTCGTCGGCGGGATGCAGGAATCGGGCGGAACGACCAGCGAGGTCGAAATTTACGATATCAAGTCTAAATCGTGGCGTGATGGTCCAACGCTGCCTGGCAGCGGCGAAATGGAGGGGTTTGGCAGTTCCAGTTTCAACGTTGGCAGCCGCCTGGTAGTTAGCACGTACGGCGGCAGCGTGCTTAAATTAAATGAAGCAGCTGACGGTTGGCAACAGATCCATCAATTGGAAAACGGCCGGTTTTTCCATCGCCTGCTGCCGCTGACGTCCGACAAATTTATCCTGGTCGGCGGAGCGAACATGGAGACCGGAAAATTCCACGAAGTACAGGTTTTGGACGTACGTTGACACTCGCAGCGTAAGTCGAATCAGCAAATCGTTCTACCTCGCTCCACACAGAAATTCGAAAATCGTGATCAGTGACGATTTGAAACTGGAACCGTTCTGGCTATTGGCGAGCGCCGATAGCTGAAAACAGCGAATTGAATCAACACCACGTTTTGTCGTCGCATCGCGTCCGGGTTGCCGAACCGGTCGTGAAAGTCGCGTGATCACGTTTGATTTGGTTCGACGTAAATTTCGGCAATAACTCTCACCTTGGAGGAATATTCAGATGACCCAAAAGTTTTATTTTTCGATTTTGGCTGCATTGTTCGTAGCGGCCATGGCAATCTCGGCAAGCCGCGCCGACGTCGTCAACTTCACCGAGACGTACGCCAACGGAGATGCCAATTGGCGCGGTCCCGCGCCTAACGGCAGTGATGCATTAGTCGTTGTCGGCAGCGGAGGTCCGGACGGCTCGTCGTTCGTATCGACGGATTTAGATTTCGAGTTCTTTCCCGATGGCAGCGGCATGGGGGGTGGTCAGCCGAATCCGACACTATTTCGCGCCCAGGACGAATTTGGCAGCAGCGGTGGTGCATTTGAGGGAAATTGGATTACGAGCCAGGTCGAAACGTTTTCATTCAGTTTCCGACATGACCTTCCAGTTCCTGTCAACGTCTTCGCCCGTTTCAGTTCCCCGAACAACTTTCCCGGCGCTGCTGCGATCGAGTTTATTCCCCTGTTGCCCGGCCGGTGGACGGTAATCAGCTTTGATATTGATCCCGCCAATCCTCAAATAATCTACGAAGGACCCGCTTCGACGTTTCAGAGTGTGTTTTCCAATATCGGACACGTTCAATTGGGAATCTCCGTACCCGTTGGTTTCGGCGGCACGACGACCAACTTCAATTTCGATATCGACAACGTTCGAGTAACGACGGTCGTCCCCGAGCCGGGATTCGGCTTAATCGCCGGTTGGGCGATGCTCGCTGCGGCTGTTTCGCGCCGTAATCGCCGTTAGCGGTCGGCTCAGGCGGGTCAATGTTTGAATAGGAATGCAGGGAATTGCCATCACCTGTTGAAGAATCGGTAATCAAACTACAATTGAGCTTGCTTGAATGTCCTTGGCCGTGAACTGATTCCGGCTATTCCGCAATGGGAACTGCGTCCGACATTTTTTTGAACAATGTTTAGACGCAGCCCCGATGGCAACGGGTTAAATGATCAGATCTGGCTCGCTGAATTCGCCTCCCATGCTCATCACCTATCCGAGCTACGGTTTCCAGACCGCCAGTGGTGATTGGCGAATCAACGTGGTTGGAATCGCGTTTCAGACGCCACCGCTGAACCGCCGGCAAAAAATGCTGGTCCGAATGTTGACCGGCGTGATGAAAGCGACTGACAATGAAATTCAGGGTGAGATATTCCAGGATCGTATCTGGCCGTTTTTCGTCGAGGCAGCAAAAGGGCACTCGATTCTGATCTCTCTGGGCAATCAAACGTTTCGGCTGAAACGGAAATCACAGCGCAACGGTCGATTCAACAGCTGGTTTCGATTGAGCAACTCGCTGGTGGAACAGTATGCTGCGGACGATGGCGACGGGCACATCAAACTGCGTTACTTGCTTTCGACCGTCGGCTCTACGGCTGAACCGATCGATTGCCAAGTCGATCTGCTGATGAATCAGGGACTGTCGGTCATTTCCGATATTGATGATACGATCAAGGAATCCACCGTCTCCAATCGGCGTGAATTGCTGTTGAACACTTTTGTGCGCGAGTTTCGCAGTATCGACGGCATGGCCGAAATCTATCGGACATGGCGCGAAACCGGTGCCGATTTCCATTACATTTCCTCCAGCCCGTGGCAGTTGTTCGGGCCTTTGCAAGCGATGCAGGCTGATTCCGGATTTCCTGTCGGCACGTTTCATCTGCGAAACTTCCGGTTACGCGATCAGTTTCTAAAAAAAGTCATGTTGATTCGCCGCAAAGGCAAGGCGACAGAGATCAAACGATTGATCAAGAATCTGCCGGCCCGAAAATACATTCTCGTCGGAGACTCTGGCGAAAAAGATCCGGAAATCTATCAGAAAATCTGCCGCCGGTATCCGGATCAGATTGCCGGCCTGTTCATTCGAGAAGTGGAGGGGCGACCGTTAAGTTCTGACCGACTGGCCAAACTGCAGCGGGCCAGGGAAACATGTCAATGTGCCGTTTTCTGCAATCCGAACGAATTGCAGCAAGTAGCCGAACAGGTCTTTGATCGCTTGGGCCGCAAACTGGCCGTTGCCAATTTCAACTCCGAATTCTGATTTTTCCGTTGCGACTGATCACGACTTTCGCTTCGTGATCACAGCAGTTCCAACACAGGTGTGCGACTTGGCGACCGAACAATCCACCCTTCCATGATACTGCGGGTTGCTCGAGAGCACAGCAAGCCGGGACTTCGATACAGGCTTCATGCTGGCGACCACAGGGGTCTGTCAAACAGAATACCGTCGCTGTAAAAGGGGCCGGCTGGCAACGACATGCCCGCGTGCGACAGGTCGTACAGAACGCCGGAGCAAAGGACTGATGAACAATTGGTTGTTGAACCAGTGGTTTGAAATACAACTGATCCTCGACCAGCAATTGTTCCTGGCCGTTAAATGGCTGCTGGACCGATGGCAGAGGGGCAACCTGAGCGGGTCGTGTCGCAGATCCCGGTCCAGGAACTTCAATAACCGATTGGGTTTCATCCTGAAAAATCGTACCCGGACTCAAGCTGGACCGAACCAGGACGGACTGAGTTTCTTCACCGGAAACTTCCCGTTCAAATTTCCCGATCCAGGAAACGACAATCAGGACGACCAGAATCAGTGATGCATATACAGTCTTCATAAAAATGCCTTTGGGTGTTCAATAGAACAGAACATGCAGGATTGCGGGAACCGAACTGGACCGCGAAATGCGGACCTGCCGGCCAATCATCGATTGTAGTTGATCGGGACACAGGGTAAATAGTCTGGTGATTCGCTGGCAACCCAATGGGCGGGTCGGGACGGCTGCACTTCGGAATTCCTGACGGGGACGTTTGTAAAATCAGAACTTCTCGTGTAAAACCGATTGAAAGAGTCATGCGGCTTGGTTCAAATGCCCGATAAGTTAGCTGTCGCCCTGAAAACAATCATAATGCCTTCAAAATTTCAACAATTTGAAATTCGTTCCACGCACACCGGACGTTGTTGTCCGTGTTGTTGTTGCATGGGCCGTGGGGAGGCACTTCGCTAGCAATATTTGCAGTCATCAAAATTGCAAAGACCGCAGGAGTGACCTGCGGTCTTTTTTTTTGCCCCGGATTAAGTCTCTTTGCCCATCCGAACCGAATTAGAAAAACGAGCCAAATTAGAAAAACATCAATGAACAAGACACTTGATTTCGAACGACTGATGCAACTTGAGCTGCCCGAGCCGAAAATTTCGGACAACAGCTTGCCGATGGAGTTGATCCAGTGGTCAATCGAGCAATTCTCGGACAGACGGATGGTCATGACGACCGCGTTCGGGATGGAGGGTTGTGCCCTGATTGATATGTACGCCCGGTACACGTCGTCGCTGGTCATTGCCTACATCGATACCGGTTTCTTTTTTCCGGAAACCAGCAAATTGATCGATGAAATGGCCAAAAAGTATTCCCATTTGAGATTTGAAAAATGGGAATCACCGGTCCCGATCGAAAAGCAGGCGGACAGCTACGGAGCAGAATTATGGCGCGACAACCCC